>CAMFTQ010000112.1 GCA_945988865.1 uncultured Anaeromassilibacillus sp. | reverse complement strand
ACTCGGAGTCACGTCTTGCAAGGTAATCGTTGACCGTAACGATATGAACGCCCTTACCTGTAAGACCGTTAAGATACGCAGGGAGCGTTGCAACAAGTGTTTTACCTTCACCTGTTTTCATTTCGGCAATTCTGCCCTGATGCAAAACAATACCGCCGATAATCTGAACAGGAAAGTGCTTCATTCCGAGTACTCGCCACGAAGCCTCTCGGCAGACAGCAAAAGCGTCAGGCAAAATATCGTCTGTAGTTTCGCCCTTTGCAAGTCTATCTTTCAGGATATTTGTCTGATTTTTAAGCTCCTGCTCGCTCATCTTAGCATATTTGTCCTCAAGCTCAAGCACCTGATTACAAATAGGCTTTATCCTCTTTAATTCTTTTTTGCTGTAGTCACCAAAAAAGATTTTCATAAAACTCATAAAAAACTCCTTTCGGGCATCGCCCTTCGATTATATCATTTATATCATTATGTGATACTGAAATATCACTCTAAATACCTATTTATTCCTTAGACACTCTGCCGCCTGCGTCATCGCCGCCACAGCAACAGGACCTGCCGCAGAAATACCGTAGCCGCCGTTTTCGACTACTACCGCAAATGCAAGCGGTGCGTCCTCGTCAGTTGAATAGCCGACAATCCAAGCGTTAGGCTCTTTGTACTTACCGACCTCTGCCGTACCTGTTTTTGCACAGACTGTCAGAGTCGGGAACATATCGTCACCGTAGTAACTGCTTATTGTGTATCGCATAAGCTCGCCGACCTTCTGTGCAGTTTCGGTACTTAGCATACGCTTTCCCTGCTCTTTATTGTCAAGTCCCAATGCGCTGAAGATTGATGACGACTCGTCAACTACATAGGGCATAACGGGAATACCGCCGTTTGCAATAGCACCGCACAAAATAGCCATCTGCATAGGATTAGCCATATTAGTGTACTGGCCGACACCCGACCAAGCAAGCTGGTTAACGTTAGCCTTTGACACGTCATAGTTGGTTTTTACCGTGTTGTTTGAGCTTATCTGAAAGCTCTGATTAAAGCCCATTGACGTTGCCGTTTTTGTCATTTTATCCTTGCCAAGCTCTACTGCAAGCTCGGCAAAAACTATATTGCAGGAGTGCGACATAGCGTCCATAAAGGAAATATCACCATGCTCCTCCATACAGGTTACGTCACTGCCGCCTATTTCTTCACTGCCATAGCAGTAGAATGTGCGGTCATAAATATCAGGCAGATTTTCGATAGCGGCTGCCGCCGTTACTAACTTAAAGGTTGAACCGGGCGTATATGTTGAAGAAAGCACGTGGTCAAGATATACACCCTCGTACATATCCTCGTTTTCTTCATTTATTTCAGGCGGATTTTGCGGATCGTACGTATTTGTGCTGACTGAGCATAAGACCTCGCCTGTCCTGTAATTATAAACTACACAAGCGCCTTTTCTGTCGTCAAGCTCTCTGTAGGCGGCTGCGCACGTTTCGCTGTCAACGGTAAGCTTTATATCGTTTTTTCCTCTGAGTGACTGCGGAAGTCCCATTCCCCATATATAATTATAGCCTGTAAGCTGTGTTCTGTACGTGCTTTGAACCGCTGTTGAAATGTTAAGCGAATTGTCGCCGACTAAGTGAAGAAGCGAACAGCGAACGTCGTAATCCTCGTTATATATTCTTTCGTTATCAACCGACTGTGCAAGTATGTTTCCGTTTCTGTCATAAATTGTGCCTGCCTGCGCCAATCCCGAGCTTGTTGCGGTATGGCCGTTAAACGGCTTTTGCACCCAGTCCTCGTTTTGCGTAAAAAGTCGGAAGCATAGCACACACATTCCCGCAAAAAAAGCCAAAGCCAAAATAAAAATCAAAAAGCTTCTGTTAAGCGTTCTTTTCAATACTATGCTCTCCTTTCATATACCTGTGCAAAAATATTATCTGCGTTTGATTGCGTATGTTCTTTCGTCTGCCGCCTTGATAAAGGCAAGCAGTCCCCAGCAGGAAATCATACTTGAACCACCTAAGCTCAAAAACGGAAGAGTAACGCCAGTAAGCGGTAAAATATCTGTAGCACCGAAAATATTGAGCGACATCTGAATTACAAGCAGACCTGCCGCACAGCAGGCAGAAATTGAATAAAACGTACTTCGGCTGCGTGTTGTAATTGCTCTTGCATAAAGCACAAGCGAAGCTATTGCCGCCGCAATCGTCACAGCAATAATTATGCCCATCTCTTCGGCTATAATGCCGAAAACAAGGTCGCTTTCTGATGCAAATACATATTTTAAACAGCCGTTGCCAATACCCACGCCGAACAAGCCGCCACTTGCAATATAGGTAAGCACTCTTGCCTGCTGATAAGCGTCAGACTGTGCATACTCCCACACGTGTCCCCAAGCGGCAAAACGGTTTGCAACGTACGATTTAAACTTCAGCACGATAGCACCGCCAAATACTGCGCCCGACAGTGCAAGAATAAGCGTTTTGAAATCGCCCGAACGTGTAAAGGAAAGTATTAAAAACGTAGCAAAGAATATAAGTGCGGTTCCGAAGTCGCCCATCCACGCAAGTGCAAGTACGCAAACAGCTGAAAATACGATGAAAACAAATAAATCTCTTTTAGTCTGCGTTTTATCGAGCGTTCCTGCGCCGACAAAGATATACGCAATTTTTACAAGCTCTGACGGCTGAATTGAAATCGAGCCGATTGTAATCCAGTTTTGTGCGCCGTTCTGAGTTTTGCCGAAAACTATGTTTACAGCGATAAGCAACAGCGCCGCTATCATCATCGGTGTTCTGAGCTTTATTACAATATCGGGGTTTTCAAGGAATTTTATCATTATCATAAACAGGATTATTCCGCCTGTCATAGCTATCATCTGAACAAATGCCTGATGAACCACCTGCCGTACAAGCAGCATTATTCCCGTTCCGCTAAGGAACAGTCCCAAGGCTTCAAGCTCAAAATTAACACGCTTAAAAAGAACTGTTGAAATAAAGAAAAATCCCCATTCTATTCCTGCCAGAACGCCGAATACCATAAAAGGCTGAAAATCCTGCACCTCAAACGAAAATGCAGCCTGAACAGCCATAAACAGGTGAAAAAGCGTTATAAGAAGCATCAGCTTGTACTGCTTGATAACAGGCTTTTCCTTTGCTTTTCCAAAATAACGTGACGGTAAAAGCTCCTCGTCATAGCAGTCGCCCCGAAGCAGAGTAAACTCGCTTGAGCCTATTCTTATTTTATCGTCAATAAACACCTTTGTTCTGTCCTCAATCTGCTCGCCGTTTACAAATGTACCGCCCTTTGAATCGGTATCGGCAACAAACCAGCCCTCTTCTCGTCTTAAAAGAACACAGTGGTCACGAGAAACTGTAGGGTCGTTTATTGTAATGTCACAGCCTCTGCTTCTGCCGATTGAGTTTTCCCAATACAAAACGGGAATTTTGTCGGCGGTTCTGTTATTAAAGAGGGTAACAAGCGGTTTTTCGTCACGTCTTTTTCTGCGCATTGAGGCATAGCACTGATAAATAATGACTACTGCATATATCGGCATAAGCACCCTAAGTGCTACTACAGCAATATCAAGAATAACCTGAAGCTCCAAACCGCTACCTCCATAAATAATCTGAAAAATAATACGTAACTATACACCTACACAGACTACATTTTACAACTTTATTAAATATAAGTCAACCGATACAAGACAAATTTAATTATTTTGGATTTTAATAACGCTTTACAATGCTGTTTTGCAATTATTCTGTCAAAAGGCTAATGCTGTCTCTTATACACATCTGACGCTGCCGACGAAGGCTTAGGTGT
>CAMFTQ010000111.1 GCA_945988865.1 uncultured Anaeromassilibacillus sp. | reverse complement strand
CCCGAGGGAAATATTGAATATTTAATCCATCTAAGAAAAAGTCAGAACCCAAAGCTTCTGACAGATACAGATATAAAGGAGCTTGTCGAAGGCTCGCACAATAATTTAAACAAGTAAAACGGAGTAATGGTTAAAATGAAAAATGTCGCTGTTATTTTAAATATGACAAAGGAAAACGCAGTCATATGCGGTCAGAATATAGTCGATTTACTGCTTTTAAATAACGCATCTGTGCTTATGTATAGCGATTGCAAGGGTTATTTTCAGAGCGTTACATTTTTTGACAGCTACAGCGATATTTTTAAAAAATGCGATTTTGCCGTAGTTGTCGGCGGTGACGGCACAATTATATGCAGTGCAAAATATGCGGCAGAATATAACAAACCGCTTATAGGCATCAATATGGGCAGGCTCGGCTTTGCCGCAGAGCTTGAACCCGATGAAATATCACAGCTGACAAAAATTTTAAAAGGCGAATATAAAATTGACAAAAGAATGCTCATTGAGGTAACTGTCGATAAAGGCTTTGAAACTGAAAAATACATAGCCGTAAACGAAGCCGTTATTTCAAGGGGAGGCTTTTCAAGAATACTCGATTTGTCCGTTTACCAGCAGGGCGAGCAGGTAGCAGCTTACAGAGCAGACGGCATAATGCTGTCAACTCCCACAGGCTCTACAGCGTATGCACTATCGGCAGGAGGCCCTGTTATAGATCCGCAGATGAGGTGCTTGCTTCTCACTCCCATTTGTCCACACGCACTTTATGCAAGGTCTGTAGTTTTCGGTGAGGACTCGGTGCTTACTGTTTTGTCCGACAGCACACAAGAGGCTGAAAGCATTTTGACTATTGACGGACAAACCTCGATTAAGCTTATGCCAAATTACAAAACCTCAATAAGAAAGGCAGATACAGAGCTTAGTCTTATTTCACTTAAAGAAAAAAACTTTTACAAGCTTGTCAATGAAAAGCTGAAAGGCAGGGAGTGCTGATGAAATCAAAGCGACACGCAAAAATCCTTGAGCTTATTTCAAGGCTCTCGATAGACACACAGGAGGAGCTTCAAAAGAACCTAAGGCTTGAAGGCTTTAACGTAACACAGGCAACGGTTTCAAGAGATATTAAGGAGCTGCGCCTTACAAAAACGTTAGATAAAGACGGAAAATATAAATACACAGCAGGAGCAAAAAACACAACAGACGCAAAGGAAAGTTTTATTTCGCTTTTTTCAACTTCTGTACTGTCTGTTGACTATGCACAAAACATCGTAGTAATCAAAACGCACAGCGCAGTGGCACAGGCAGTATGTGCTTCACTTGACAAATTAAACAACGACGCAATACTCGGCACGATAGCCGGTGACGACACAATTTTCTGTGTTTGCAGAAATAATCAGCTTTCAATAAAGCTTGTGTCAGAGCTTAGAAAAATGCTTTTATGATTAAAAAATAGAGGTGACAACGCTTGCTTTCAACACTTTACATTGAAAATATTGCAGTAATCGAAAAAATAAGCATAGATTTTAAAAAGGGACTCAACGTCTTAACCGGTGAAACAGGTGCCGGTAAAAGTATTATAATTGACTCGATCTGCGCAGTACTCGGCAGGCGTACATCAAAGGATTTAATCAGAACAGGAGCAGAAAAAGCCTTTGTCAGCGCATTGTTTGAGGACGTGTCTGAAAATGTGCTGAAGGCTTGTAATGAGTTAGGTTACGAAAGCGAGGACGGCTCGCTTTTTATTCAGAGAGAAATCTCAAAAAGCGGTAAAAACAGCTGCAGAATTAACGGCAGACCTTCAACTGTTTCTATACTAAAGGAAATCGGCGCAGAGCTTGTAAATATCCACGGTCAGCACGAAAGCTATGAGCTTATGTCGCCTGATTTGCACATAAACTATATCGACAATATGGGCGGTCATCAACAGCTTTTATCGGAATATTTTGATGCCTACAATCAGTATAAAGCATACAAAAAACAGCTTTCACAGCTAAGCGACGATGAATCAAAGCGAATGCACGAAATTGATTTGCTCACATATCAGATAAACGAGCTTAATGAGGCAGACCTTGCTGAAAACGAGCTTGAACAGCTAAACGAGGAAAGATTAGTTTTACTAAACAGCGAAAAAATCGCACGCTCGCTTTACAGTGCAAAGCAAGCCTTAGAGGGTGACGACAGCTACACAGGTGCTTGTGACGCACTTGAAAATGTTGCAGGTTCACTAAATGACGCTTCACGCTTTTCACCACAGCTTGAACAGCTTGCCTCACGTGTGCTTGATTTATCATACGAGCTTCGTGACTGCTGTGACGAGGTGGATAATCAGATAGAACTCACGCAGAGCAATCCGCAAAGGCTCGAAGAAATAGAACAACGCCTTGACATACTCTATCATTTAAGCAAAAAGTACGGCTCAACAACAGAAGAAATGATAGACTTTTTAAATAAAGCTACAGTTAGATTGCAAAGCCTTATAAGCTTTGACGAAAATAAAACAAAGCTTGAGCAAAGCTGTAAACAAGCATACGATAAGGCGCTGAGCCTTGCACAAAAATTATCCGAAAGCAGAAAAAGAGTATCAGAAATTTTCTCACAAAGCGTACAAAGCGAGATGGCTTACCTTGATATGCCAAAGGTGAAAATCTTTGTAAGCACACAGCAGTGCGAGCTTTACGAAAAGGGAATTGACAAAATAGAGCTTTTAATCTCTGCAAACCCCGGCGAAGAGCCTAAGCCTGTTTCAAAAATCGCATCGGGCGGTGAGCTTAGCCGTATGATGCTTGCAATAAAATCGGTGCTTACAAAATACGACACAACAGGAACGCTCATTTTTGACGAGGTAGACACAGGTATTTCAGGCTCGGCGTCACAAAAGGTCGGACAAAAGCTAAAAAATGCGTCAGCAGACTGTCAGGTGCTTTGCATTACACACCAGGCGCAGATAGCCGCCTTTGCCGACAGCCATTATCTGATACAAAAGCAGTTTGAAGAGGATAAAACCTACACAACAGTCACACCGCTTGACTTGAGTGGTAGAGTTGCAGAGCTTGCAAGAATAATAAGCGGTGACAGCAAGGACGAAACAGCCGTAACATTTGCAAAACAGCTTATCAAGAACAGCTAAAACATAACAGGGAGTATAAGAAATGAAACAATGGGCAGTATCAAGAGTTGATAAAGAACAGGCAAAAGCGATTTCAAGGGAACATTCTCTGCCTATGCTTCTTTCTATGCTTTTATCAATCAGAGGAATAACAAATAAAGAACAGATAAATAGCTTTTTATCAGACGAAATATCAGTGTTTGACCCGTTTTTGATTAAGGATATGGACAAAGCTGTAGAACGAATAAAAAAAGCGATAGAAAACGGTGAGCGAATTTGTGTTTACGGCGACTATGACGCAGACGGAGTAACCTCAACCTCTTTGCTTTATTCCTACCTTTACGATACAGGCGCAGACGTTTCATATTATATCCCGTCAAGAGAAGCCGAGGGGTACGGTATGAACAAAACAGCCGTTGAAAAAATTGCGTATGACGGTGTAACGCTCATAATAACGGTTGATAACGGAATTTCAGCGGCAGAAGAAATCGCATTTGCATCGTCACTCGGCATAGATACGGTAGTCACCGACCACCACAGACCGCCCGAAAAGCTCCCCGATGCCGTAGCTGTAGTCGATATGCATCAGGCAGACTGCAACGCAACGTTTAAGGATATGTCGGGCGTGGGAGTTGCTTTTATGCTTGTATATGCAATAGAGGGCGAATATGCCGATTTACAGCAGCTTATGGAAAACTACGCAGATATTACGGCACTCGGCACAATAGGTGA
>CAMFTQ010000110.1 GCA_945988865.1 uncultured Anaeromassilibacillus sp. | reverse complement strand
GCTTACAAGCCTTAACAAGCTTGTTTCAAGGCTGAGTATTTTTGTAATAATTGCACTGGGTATTATTTCGCTCTTTATCATTTCAAACACAATCAGAATGACTATGTACTCACGTCGTTTTGAAATAAGCATTATGAAATCGGTGGGTGCGACAAACGCATTTGTCAGAATACCGTTTATCATAGAGGGTATTGTTATGGGACTTATCTCAAGCATCTTGTCAACACTTGCGCTTATGTTCATTTACGATATGGTTATGTCAGCGATTGCGCATCTTATTCCGATTACAGCGATTCCGTTTACGGATGTTGTATGGATAGTAGCCGGCAGCTTTACAATAGCCGGTACGCTAATCGGTGCTTTGGGCGGATTTATCTCAATCAGAAAGTATCTGAAAAAAGAGGGCAACGAGATTTTAGGCTGGTAATTTTTGAAATCTTTCCCTTTTGATTGAAAAATAAGTCAATATTTGATATAATTACATTATTTCACGGAATTGTAAATCGGAAGGAGGAAAAAATAATGAAAAAATTTATCTCCTTGTTATTAGCCTGCTGTTTAACAGCCTGCTGTACGCTTTCTGCGTTTGCCGATGATACGGTTGACGATTTACAGGCAAGACAGCAAGAGCTTGAACAGCAGAACAAGGAATACGAAGAAATCCTCAGACAGACAAAAGAGGATATTGAAAAACAACAGGAATACGTTGACGCTTTGTCTAAAAAGATTGAAGTAACAAACGAGCAAATTTCGCTTATTCAATCAAAAATTTACGGCCTGGAGCAAAGGATAGAGTCACTTCAGGCAGAGATTGAGAAATCGAAAAAGGATATCGAAGAGGGTATGGACACACTGCGTGGTCGCATAAGAACCATTTATATGTCAGGCAACGTTTCGTCGCTTGATATTATCCTCGGCGCAAAGGACTTTTCGGATTTTCTTGATAAGCTGCAGCTTGTAAAGTCTGTTTCTGATTTTGACCAAAAGCTGATTAACGGCATAAAGGAACAGCTAAAGGAAATCACAGAAACAAAATCACAGGTAGAAAATGACAAGCAGTCGTTAGAGGACGAGCAGAACGAGTTTGTTCAAAAGCAAGAGGAATATGAGGATCTGCTTGACGAAAACAAGGACGCACTTGAGCTTTTATACGAAAAGAGCGAGGACGCAGAAAAGATAATTGACGATAACCACGCAGAAATCAACGCTATTGACGATGAAATCGAGGCGTACTACGCAGAGCAGAAAAGGCTTCAGGAGGAAGAAGAAAAGAAACAACAGGCAACCTCACCTGCTCAGAACGAGCCTGATAATTCATCAGACAATAATAACTATGACGATGATGATGACGACAACAACAACACCTATGCTCCGTCAGGCTCAGGCTATGTATGGCCTTGTCCGGGATTTTACTATCTTTCATCTGAATGGAACGAGGACAGAGGCTCTTATAATCACGGAGCTATAGATATCGCAGGCTCAGGCATTATGTGGAGCAGTGTAGTTGCATCTGCTTCGGGTACTGTTGTAATAGCCTCAAATACTTGCTCGCATAACTACGGCAAGTACTACAGCTGCGGCTGCGGCGGCGGATACGGCAACTACGTATGGATAGACCACGGCAACGGCAAGGCGACAGTTTATGCTCACCTGTCAGACTTAACTGTTTCTGAGGGCGACTATGTATCGGCAGGACAGCTGATAGGCTACGTTGGCTCTACAGGGCATTCAACAGGACCTCATCTGCACTATGAAACACGCTATTACGGCGAACGCTACAATCCTATGACGGAATTTTAGTAAATAGTATTTTTAATCCCCTTAACGCATATATTTAATGATCGACAGGAATAAATATTCAGCAAATCATTCGACTGAATTTTATCCATTGTGCAATCGGTTTTTAGTATAATTGCGTTGGGGGGATTTTTTATGATTACATCACTTGCCATAGAAAACAAGACGTCTGATAAATGGTATCTTAAAATAATAAACTTCATAGCAGGCGACAAAATCAGCACAGAAATCAAGGTAACAGACGGTGTCGTGCTGAAAAATATATATTACATAAACAGAAAAAACAGAATTGACTGGGAAATGATAAGCGATACGGCTTCTTTGCAGAAAAAGTCGCTTTTATGTGATGAAAGCATACCGCTTAACGGTCAGTTCGGTTTAAGACGTTACAAAAGCACAGCTTTATACAAACGACTGTGTATAAATACTGCGCTTGCGGTGATAAAAAATCTGAATTCTGACAGCAGGTGCGAAATAACCGTTTTTGATATAAACGGCGAATACAGTAATTCTGTTATAAAAATGGCAAAATTGCAAAGCGGTATAAAAGTAATAACCGCAAATATCAAAAAATATGAAAGCGTAGCAGAACAGCTGCTTAAGGAGGACGGTACGCCGATTGTTGTCAGCGACAGTATGACGTCACTGCTCAACGCCGATTTCGTCATAGCACCGCAAAGAATTACAAAAAAACTGCCTGTAAAAAGCGAAGCTGTAATACTTACCTCGTGCAAGCCGACAGCAGAGCAAAACGGCAGAATATTCTGCGAATATGAGCTTGACCTGCCGCTGCCGCTTGCAAAAATCAAACCAAACGAGCTTACAAACGCTTACTTTGCATCAGCACTTTATGACAAATGCGGTAAAAATCAGATCGGTAATATAACTCCTGTCGCCGTTACAGACGGATATACCGTTGAGACACCTCTGTCCTTTGCAAAATTGCTCTGCAATAATTCTTAAAATAGTATAAAAACTCCCCAAAGCATAATGCTTTGGGGAGAGTTTTTCTTTATCTATCGTTAATGTGCTTATAAACCTGTCTTGGCTGAACGTTCTGGTATGCCGGGCGGATAATTTTGCTCGGATTTACAAGCTCTTCTATTCTGTGTGCGCTCCAGCCTGCTACTCTTGCTATGGCAAAAAGCGGAGTGTATAGCTTATCGGGCAAATCAAGCATACTGTAAACAAGTCCGCTGTAAAGGTCAACGTTACCGCTGACTCCTGTTATTACGTGACGTTTTTGCCTTATCAGCTCGCCTGCAAGCTTTTCAACATTTGAGTAGAGCAAAAACTCGTCCTCTCTGCCCTTTTCCTTTGACAGGCTCTCTACAAAGCCCTTGAAAACCTTTGCACGAGGGTCGCTCTTTGTGTAAATTGCGTGACCCATACCGTAGATAAGTCCCGACTTGTCAAAAGCCTGCTTATCTATAATTTTTGTAAGGTATGCTCTTATCTCGTCTAAATCGTTGTAATCCTTAACGTTCTTTTTTATTTCTTCAAACATTTTTACAACCATAAGGTTAGCACCGCCGTGCTTAGGGCCTTTAAGTGAGCCTAAAGCCGCCGATATTGCCGAATATGTGTCTGTTCCCGATGAGGTTACAACGTGCGTTGTAAAGGTTGAGTTGTTACCGCCGCCATGCTCTGCGTGTAACACAAGAGCCATATCAAGAAGCTTTGCCTCAAGCTGAGTATATTTGCAGTCGGGACGGAGCATATACAGAATATTTTCGGCAGTTGACAAATCAGGCTGAGGAGAATGTATATACAAACTCTTGTTATCGTGATAGTAATTGTAAGCCTGATAGCTGTAAACAGAAAGTACAGGCATCAATGCGATAAGCTGAATACACTGTCTTAAAACATTCGGAATTGATGTATCGTCAGCACAGTTGTCATATGAATAAAGCGTAAGCACACAGCGTGACAAGGCGTTCATAATATTCTGTGACGGTGCTTTCATAATAATGTCACGTACAAATGTGTTCGGCAGAGTTCTGTAGTAGCCTAAAATATCAGAAAATCTCTTGAACTCCTCCATATTCGGAAGCTC
>CAMFTQ010000109.1 GCA_945988865.1 uncultured Anaeromassilibacillus sp. | reverse complement strand
AGCGTAGCGTCTCGTGGGCTCGGAGATGTGTATAAGAGACAGGCCATACACAGAGCCGCCGCCTGAATTTATGCGGATGTCTAAATCTTTGTAGTTGTCAATCTCTTTCAAAAAGTCGGCTACATCCTGCGGAGCAGTGTCCTCTTTAGTCCAATTTCCCCAAGTGTCAGAGGTTATATCGCCGTAAAAGAGCAGTTCAGCTTTATCGGCAGTTATTGAGTTTAATTTCATCGTGCCAACGGTTTCGCTTTGTTTTTTGCGCTTATTGTATTTCTTAAAATTGTATTGCTGCATATTACTCACCACCTTTACCCGGATATTGCTTGCCTAAATCAGACAGCGGTATGCTTGCACCGTTGCCGATAATCAGCCTGTCTGTGCCTTTAACAAACGGCAAGTCCTCTTTCTTCCTGACCTCTGCAATTTGCAGAAATCCGCTTGAAATGCCTGTCTGATAAGCCTCGTATCTTGTTTTGATATCAGACCTTAACATCGCATCAGCGTTAAACTTGCTGTATAGTCCTTTTTTACGCTCAAAATCAAAAAGTAATTTGTAGTCAATTTCCTGTTCAAGCGTAATAAGGACATTCTGCAAAGTTTCTGAGTAAAAGGCTCTGTTCTGATGCTCAATGTTGTTGTATGTAGATTTTTCGGTGTTGTTCAGCTGAAAGCTCTTAACGCCGAAAGCATTTGCAATTTGTGTTACTGTTAGTCCTTGCAGTTCAAAAAACTGAGAGTTTACAAGTCTTGTTTCAAGCTGTTTAATGTCAAAGTCTGACGGTATCGGGATAACCTTGCCTGCGTTTTTTGCACCGCCCATGTTTGTGAACTTTTTAACGATTTTCGCTTGCTTAGCCTCGTTTAAATCTCCTGTGTAAACCACAACAAGCGGGTCCTGCAATCCGCTTTTGTATTTTTCGGAGATAACCCTTTGAGCATACTGCTCATTCGTTACAACGTCATACAGATAATGCTTGATTGATGTGCCTTTAATACCGTTACAGGCGAAATTTTTAAAATGCACTATCTCGTCGCTTTGGTAAATTATCTGCCCTTTTTTAGCGTCGTTGTAAACGTAATAAACGCTTTCGCTGTCACCCAATACCGCTGCGTTATCAACGATTATATTGACTGACGAGCTGTCGAGCAGATATAAGTTTTTAATTTTGCCGTTTTTGAAATCCTTAACCCAAAAGGCGTTGCCGTACTCAAGCCGTTGAAATTCCGTTGCCCACAAAAAATCGTGAGCAGAAATATAAGGATTCGGTCTTAGTTTAAAAAGCTCATAAAGAGGATGATCTGTTGCAACCTCTGAGCCGTTTTCGCTCCACCTCATAATTTTGAGCGGTAGCTTAGCCAAAGCGTTACAGCGTATCTGCATACAGGCGTAGTATGTAGCGGAGTTGAGCTTGCTGCTGCCTATGTCAGTAATGCTGTTTGTATTAAAAAACTCGTTAATCTGTTGTATTGTAGGGTTAGTAGATATTGACTGCGTTTCAGCCTTTCGCTTTCTGCTAAATAGTTTCATTTAATCACCTTCATTCTTCATCAAGCCAAGCGTCTGATGTGTCTATAACAAATTCGTGATACATTGCCAATTTAAAAGCACAAAGCAAAGCGTCAACCGGGTCTATTCTTTGCCTTGTAGCGTCCTTGTCAATCTTGATAAGTCCGTTGTTAGTTTTTACAACAGCGTTTGCCATTGCAAAATTTAATACAGGGTTTGGTATGTATATAACATTTCCGCAATATACTTGTTCTCGGAACCCTGCTGTGCTTTCATTGAGGCTCTTGTGCGACTGAAACACTTCCTCAACAACATAGCCTTCGTTTGATAAGTCAATCATAATTTTACTCGCATTTGCAGGGTCAAAGCATAAGCACTCTATTTTCAAACCGAGCTTGTTGCAAAAGTCAATCGCATATTTCATAACAGCGTTTTGGTCAACAATTTCGGTGTTTGTAACGGTGATATATCCGTTACGTTCCCAAGCGTCATAGGGTGCTTTGTCGACCGCTTTCCTTTCCTGTAGCTTTTTCCTGTTAGGTATAAAACTGTGCGAAAAAACTATGTATTTTATAATAGGCTTGCCGTAGCAGTCGATCTGATTAGTCATAATCGGTATTACAAACGCAACTGAGGTCAAGTCGATTTTCGCACTCATATCAAAGCCGACATAAACGACTAAATCCTTTAATTCATACGGTATAACATCAACCTGACATTTTTTCCATTTTGCCATATCCATATACCTGTTTTTTTGCTGCTGAACCCACACGTTTAACACTTTTGTTAAAAATGTAGTCATTTTTTCAGGTATAGATTTTGCTATTTCGTACGCCTGCATTATTTTTTCAACGCCATCGTCATAATACATACGTATGGGGTTTGCTTTTTTAAAGTTTTCGATATTGTCGATATCGTCGCCCTCGTCAAGCTCGTGTATGTCGATGAGGTACTTGTCGTTTGTTATGTCAACATCGGGATTTAATATATTTGAGCAGTAGGCATATTCTTGTTGATAGCATGGACAGTTAAGGTTTTCGCCTGCAGTTGTAATTATCATCAACAGGCTTTCTTTTGAGTTTGCACCAAGTCCTAAATCGTAAAACTCTGTTGTATCGTGCTGATGGTATTCGTCGAGGATAAGTACGGCAGGGTTTGTACCGTCACCCTTTTTACCGTCCTCTTTGCTAAGTGCTTTAAGAAACGAGCCTGTTTTGATATGCTCAACTCTATCTCTTGTGATTTTAAATCTGTTCCTTAGAGGTGAGCCACGCAAGAGGTTAATACATTCGTCAAAAACAATCTTTGACTGGTCACGCTTAGTGCCGGCGCAGTATGTTTCGTAGATTTCGCCGTTTTTAACACTCTGCGTGGAGATTTCGTATAAAACAACGCCTGCTTCTTCCTGTGATTTTGCGTTTTTTCTTGCAACCTCTTTAAAGGTGTTTGTAAATCGCTTATATCCTGTCTTTTCGTGCCGCCAGCCGTAAAGCTGGCAAAGGGTGAATTTTTGATATGTTGTTAATTCTATCGGCTTGCCGGCAAGAGTACCTTTGGAGTGCCTTAGATAGCTAAACCATTTTACGATTTTAGCCGCTTCGTCCTCGTTCCAAATGTAGGGGAAAGGCTCTGAAAGTGTATTCCGGCTGTCGGATCTTTTTAAATCGTCAAGAAAACGTTGACACGCCCACTTGTGTTTTTTACAGCTGATGATTTTATCATTTATGCAATCAACTGCATAATTGATAAGCTCTTGCTTGATTGACATTAAATTTCACCGAATTCATTGTCGATCTTGTTGTTGATTTCATCAATTTTGGCTGATGAAATTTTTAAGCGTGAGTTGATGTCAAGTCCTATCAAGCCGCCGAATTTCCGCATTTCCTCAGCATACATTTTTTGTATCTGACAAAGCGGATTTGCTTTTGCTTCGTCCTTATCAACAAGCTGTTCATTTTCAAGCTCCTGTGTAGCCTTGAAATATTGAGCGTAGGCATTAGCGTAGCCGGCTATGTTGTTTATATCGAGATCGCATATAATATCAATTCCCTTGAGCAAGCCGACAATTCTCTTGTACTCCTTTTTCGCAACAGAGTTAATCAGACAAGCCGGCAGCTTTTCAAGATGTGATTTTTCAATTTTGAGTACTTCCTCAGCCTGTTTTTTATCAAGCTGTTGCTTTACGGTCAGGTTACCTTTCTGAGCTTCAAGCGTCTTTCTGGGTCTGCCACCCGGCATTGTCAACACCCCCATTTTTTGTTAAAAAATAAGCGTTTTTTAGTTTTTTTGAGCAGTTTTTGATATAAAAACTGTCTCTTATACACATCTCCGAGCCCACGAGACGCTACGCTA
>CAMFTQ010000108.1 GCA_945988865.1 uncultured Anaeromassilibacillus sp. | reverse complement strand
CACACTCGCAAATACTATATTTCTCAACTCGACAAGCGTTATTATATCATTATTCATTTTGATTGTCAATACATTTTTTAAAAAATATAAAAACATTTTGTATTTTGATTAGTCCCGACAGTATAGACTGCCGGTTGTTTTTAGGGTTTATGCGTTTGATGTTTACAGTTATGTCATTTTAGGCCGTTTTAATGTCGTTTTAGTCAATTTATATTGAAAAAATCAGCAAAAAAATTATAATATTACGTGTATATATATTTATCGCAAAGAAATAAGCTTTTAAAAGGAGCGGATTTTATGAAGGTTTTTAATTGTATTCTCGGTGTGTTTTCAATACTCGGCGCAGTTTACTGTATGTTCTTTCCGGGTGTAACATTCCTTAATGCCGGTTGGCTTGTGACAATTCTTCTCGGAGTGTACGGATTGTGCAGTATATTTGCATACTTTGCAAATCCTGCAAGAAAAGAAAGCAACAATAACTCAGGGCTTGTTGCTAACGGTGTTATAGGCTTAATTATGGGTATCGGTGCGGCTGTCGTTTCGATTCTTGCGCTGTTTAACACAGGTATCAGACTTTCTTTAGATATTGTTATGCTTCTGATGTTTGCGTTCTGGCTCGTTTACTCAGGTATTGCAAGCGTTGTCGGTGCATTTATTCAGAAGAAAAACGGCGGTAAATTGTGGGGTCTGACATTAGCCTTAGGTATTGCAGTTATTTTAACAGGCCTTTACGGTGCAACTCATCTTGTGTTTGAGGCTATGTCAATCGGCTTTATGATTGGTATTGAGCTTATGATTTACGGTATAAGACTTGTTATGTCTGTGTTTGAAAGCAACGAATAAAGGTGAATTGAATGAAATGTGTTTTAAAAGAGCTTGGTACATATAAAAAAGAGCTTTTTCTGATTGTTCTTACAGTTATCGGTACTACATTATCTACGCTCGGCTTGCCTTCACTACTTATGCGACTGATTGATGAAGCCATACCAAATAAGGATATGGCTATGGTGCTTAAAGTCGGTGGATTTATGGTTGCGCTTGTAGTTTTCGGCTTGTTATGCGGTATTGCTACAAGCAGACTTTCCGCTACTGTTTCTATGGGAGTCGGCAGAAATTTAAGAAGTAAGATATTCAAAAAGGTTCAGTACTTTTCACAAACAGAGATTGACAGGTTTTCTGCTTCATCTCTTATAACAAGAACTAACAATGACGTTACGCAGGTACAGATGTTTTTAAACCAATGCCTGCGAATAGCTGTTCAGGCGCCGATAATGTGTATCTGCGGAATTATACTTGCCATATCAAGCAGTCCACAGCTTTCGGGTGTGCTTGTAGTTTCAATTCCGCTTATGGCGGTTATTCTTGTAGCTATTGCAAAAATTGCCGTTCCGCTGTCAACAAAAATTCAGACCAAAATTGACAGAATTAACCTTGTTATGCGTGAAAAGCTGACAGGTGTGCGTGTAATACGTGCGTTTGGCACAGTTGATTTTGAAAGCAAAAAGTTTGAAGAAATCAATAGAGATTATCAAAAAACAAACAAAAAGCTCCAGCGTACCACAAACGCAGTTATGCCTGTGCTTATAGTTATTTTGTCGCTTACAGCCGCACTTGTAATGCTTATGGCGGCTAATCAGTCGCTAAATAAAGGCATTGACTATACAATAGGCGAGATTATGGCGATTATTCAGTACATAATGCAGATTATGATGGCTGTAATTATGCTGACTTTGGTATTTGTAATGCTCCCACGTGCGTCAACAGCCGCCGCTCGTGCTCAGGAGGTACTCGAAACAGAAACCTCAATTCAGAATAAGGAGCAGACAAAGGACAATACAACACAAAAGGGTTATCTTACATTTAAAAATGTAACCTTCAAATACCCCGGCGCCGATAAGCCTGCAATAGAAAACCTTTCTTTTGAAGCAAAGCCGGGTGAAACAACAGCAATTATAGGCGGTACGGGAATGGGCAAATCGACTGTAGTCAACCTCATTCCACGACTTTATGACGTAACCGAGGGTCAGGTGCTTGTTGACGGCATAGACGTAAGAGATTACGACACAGCGGTGCTGAGAAGTAAAATAGGCTTTGTTCCGCAAAAGGCTGTGCTGTTTTCGGGTACAATAGACTCAAATATTTCCTTCGGCGACAGAAACGCAGACGAGCAAAGAATTGAAGAGGCTGTAAAAATCGCACAGTCCTACGACTTTGTAATGAAAAAGGAGGACGGATTTAATTCTCCTGTTTCACAGGGCGGTACAAATTTATCGGGAGGTCAGCGACAGCGACTTGCAATAGCAAGAGCCATTGTGCGCAAGCCTGAAATTTACGTATTTGACGACAGCTTCTCGGCACTTGATTTCAAGACGGATAAATCCCTGCGTCAGGCTCTGGCAAGCGAAACAGAAAACGCAACGGTTGTAATTGTTGCGCAGAGAATAAGCACGATTATTGACGCAGACAGAATTATTGTAATTGAAAACGGTCAGGTTGCAGGCATAGGCACTCACAAACAGCTGCTTAAATCCTGTGACGTTTACAGAGAAATAGCAGAATCTCAGATGGGTAAGGAGGACAGTGATGAGTAAAAAACATAAAACCTCCGACAAAAAAGGCGCATACAAGAGATTGTTTTCCTGTATGAAGCCGTATAAGGGCAGATTTATCCTTGCAATTCTGCTGATATTAGTTGCAAATATCGCTTTTGCATCTGCTCCTCTGCTTATGGGTAACGCCACAAACTCATTGGCTCTGCTGCTTGAGGGCGGCAAGAATCCCGAAGCACTGCAAAGCTTTTTTACGTTCCTTATTCTGATGATTTGTGCCTACGGACTTAATTCCTTACTTTCATACATAGGCACGTGGCTTATTGTAGGAGTTACCGAAAACACTATTTTCGATTTAAGAAAAAAGGTTGACAAAAAGCTTTCAAGGCTCCCGCTTAATTATTATGACACAAATTCCTACGGCGATATTTTAAGCCGTGTTACAAACGATGTTGACACAGTTTCAAACTCTTTGCAACAGAGCATTTATCAGATACTCAATGCGTTTTTTACGATAGTAATTGTCTTTATTATTATGCTCAACATCAGCGGAATACTTACACTTGTAGGTGTTGCTGTTGTGCCTGTTGCGCTGTATGTTTCATCAAGGATTGCAAAGAAATCAAAGCAGAAATTTGACGCTCAGCAAAACGGTACAGGCGAGCTTAACGGCTTTGTAGAGGAATACTACAGCGGTCACAACGTAGTTACCGTATTCGGCAGAGAAGATACCGTCATTGATGAGTTTGAAAAGACAAACGATGAGCTTTATGAATCCTCAAGAGAAGGACAGTTCCTTGCAGGTATGCTTATGCCGATTATGCAGAATATGACAAACTTAGGCTATGCGCTTGTTTGTGTTTTCGGTGCGTTTATGGCGATATTAGGCGGGCTTTCAATCGGTATGATTCAATCGTTCACGCTGTATCTCAGGCAATTTTCCCAGCCGCTTACACAGGTTATGCAGATTACAAACGTAATCCAGTCAACAGGCTCGGCGGCGTCAAGAATTTTTGAATTTCTTGACGAACAGGAGGAAGTGCCTGACGCCCAAAATCCGAAGTTCCCCGAAAAGCTAAGGGGAGAGGTTGCCTTTGACCACATACGTTTCGGCTACCTGCCTCATCAGACGCTTATCCACGACCTGAATATTACAATCGGAGCAGGGGAGAAAACTGCTATCGTAGGTCCGACAGGCGCAGGAAAAACTACGCTTATCAATCTTATAATGCGTTTCTATGACGTAAAAGGCGGAGCAATTAAGATTGACGGCGTTGATATAAGAGATATGGAAAGAAGCAGACTCAGAGAAATTTTCGGTATGGTGC
>CAMFTQ010000107.1 GCA_945988865.1 uncultured Anaeromassilibacillus sp. | reverse complement strand
CCGCTGAGTCAACACTTTCATCAATTAAAGTGTTGAGGAATTGTTAAGTTTTTAACAATAAAAAATTTTTTCAAAAAGGGTTGACATTTTACTTATGTTGTGATATAATATAGACAAGATAAAGAGATAACAACTAAAACAAAGAGAGGTAACGATTATGGCAAAATACGAAGTTAAATTTTCTTGCGGTCATACACACACTGTAGAGCTGTTCGGCAAGATGTCAGAGAGGGAACGCAAAATTAAGTACCTCGAAGAACACGGCATCTGCCCTGAGTGCAGAGAAAGAGAAAAAGCTGTTGATTGCGAAGAGGTTGAGATGCACTACAGCATTTATAAAAAAGACTACAGCGACTGCAAAACAAAGTCAGGCAGCTATAACGCAAAGACTAAAACAATAGTCGTTTATGTACCTAAAAACAAAGACGCTGAAAAAGAAGCTATTAAAAAAATAGCTGAAATTGCAGGCAAGGAACTTACAGAGAGCTACTGCAATAAAGTAACGAAGAATTTAAAAACACCTTTTGCAGAAATAGAAAAAGAGTTTAGTACAAAAATAGAAACTATATCTGATGAAGATTATAAAAATAAGTGCATTAAAATTTTTGAAACAATAAAAATGTATAAGGAAAAAATCGGGGAAATTTAAGTACCCGATTGAAATATAAAAAGGAGATGTTTATATGTCAACAGTAAAAGTTAAAATTTGTTACGGTAGTATTAAAAATCCGATGGTAGTAGTCAACAACTGTGTTTGCGGTACTTGCTACTCAAACGCTGAAATTGAGATACCCGAGTACCTTGAAATCGCTAAGAACTATAGTGATTTAATTGTTATCGGGTATAATGATAGTTACTATCCGATTGACGATGTTATCTTTTATAGCGACAACAGCAAAAAGATTTATTTAAACAACGTTTGGGATATACCCGATAAATCGGATACAATCCCACTAAAAACAAAAATAGAAACAGATACACATTATTCGAATTAAAAGGTGATCCTATGGCTTTAATTTCTTTGCCCGAATGGGCGAAAAAAAACGGAATAGCACCTGCGTCTGCCAGACAAAAAGTGTTAAGAGGTTATCTTCCTGCCGTTAAAATCGGCAGGAATTGGCTGATTGAAGAAAATCAGCCGAATGTTGATAACAGAAAAAAGGATAACAAAACAGTACACGGTGACTTAAATGTATAAAATATATATGGATGAGGATAGTTATAATTATCTCAGAGAATGGTCTGAGGACTACCGCAAATATGTGCGTGACTGTCCTGCTGTAGCTCCTAAGTTTATGATTATTTGCAAAGTCGAAAACCTAGGCGATAGATTGTTTTTGTATGTGACTAAAACCCAATATGGCTATAAGTTTAACTTAAATTTAGACAAAACACTCGTAGCTAAAGGAAAAATTATAAGAACACCAGACGGAGAAAATGATTTTCAGGTTTCTTATAGTATGTCAGAAACAGTTGAGCGAGAATGTGCTTTAGAAAGCAAGAAAAAGCAACAGGAGCATAGTGTTAAAACCGAAATAGAGTTTTTTATCCAAATGTACTCAAACGCATTTTTGATGGCTAATGCCTTTTTGATGTACGGCAATGTAATTGACGAAAAGAACATTATAGCAACAGGCAAAAATGCAGGAAACGACAAGATTATTGTTTTTCGGAAATATAAAGACAAGCTGTACGCTGTGCCGGTCGGACATCACCGCTCGCCAGAGGGCGTGTTTGAAGTCAGAGGGCATTTTAGGCATTATAAAAATACAGGCAAAGTCGTGTGGATAGACGGCTACTTAAAAGGTACTGATAAAAACTAAAAATAAAAACCTCCCCCTGCCTACAATTAAGTAAGCAAGGGGAGTATCTTTTTATGTTCTTGTTTGTGAAATTATTTCACATATTTACATTCTGATATTATGTGAAAATATTTCACTTATTCACAGTATCATCAACCGTATTTTTCAGTTTGTCAATCAGCTTTTTAATAAACGATGGCACCGGTACACCAATTTTAGCGAGGTTCTCAAGGATTGAAATCAGTTCATTTATTATAAGCCATATTGTGATAATCATACCTATGCACATATTGATATGCATCTCAATACCGACTTGCAACAGTGCTGATGTAATTAAATAGTCAGTAACCATACCGACCGCCACAAGGCACAGATATCCGACCTTTTTAAATATGCCCTTAATGCCGATACGGCTGTTGAGCGTCGCTGTGCAGTATGCCGTAACCATACCTGTGCAGTAGTCAATAATCATAACGGCTATTAACACTAACACCGGTATCAGCAAGATATTTAAATAAGCCGCTAATGCTCCGGCTACGGCTGCGAAAACAGCCTGTAAAAAGTTATTATCTTTCATAATCTCACCGCCTTTTAAATTTCCGCTTTTACAATAATCGGACTGTAACCCTGCTTTTTAAGCTGTGCCACAAGAGCGTCTGCGTTTGCCTTGACAGAGTATGAGCCTACCTGTACTCTGTAGACCGTCTTTTTTGCTGTGCTTGTCGGCTTTGTTGCAGTTGTCGGCTTTGCTGTCTGTGTTGCTGGTGCTTTGTATGTCACCTTGTAATAATTGCAGATGCCCTTTGCGATTGCCTCGCCAAGCTGTGTTGTGTTCTTGATGATAAAATCGGATCCTAGCTTTGTATCGTGGAACTCGCACTCAATATACACTGCAACGGCTGTTGTGTTTTTAAGCTCCGACAGGTCAGTGCGTGTCTGTATTGCATAGTCCTTGCCGGGTGTGAGTGGGTCAAGCACTGCTTTGATAGCCTTAGCCGCCTTTGCGTTCTCGCCCTCGTTTCTATACACCATAATAAGCGTTCCGCCTGTTACCTTGCCGTTGAAAGCGTTTGTGTGGATTGGGATATGCAAGTCAGCTTTCCACTCGTTTGACTGCTTAATTGACGTTGCCATAAGCTGTCCCTGCGGCGCACGTTTTACGTCGAAACCACAACGCTTGAGTGCTGTTTCTGCCGCCTTTGCGATTTTGTTGCACTGGTCAGCTTCGTTAGTACCCCCTGTTGCGTATGCGTTTGCGTTCTGATTTGACGGTGATAAATAAATTTTCTTAGCCATAATTAAACCTCCAATTTTATTAAATAACTACTATACTTCTCATACAGTCAACATTGTAAAATGCGACTTGTTTGTAGTTTTTTATGACAATAAAGCACTTACCGTCATAACAATAATCGGTGTACTCGCCATCTTTCCATTCTGCCGTGTTGCCATCCTTAGTGTTTATTGTAATCATAATCAAACCTCACTTTAATAATTACTCTGTTGTTTCTGTTTGCTCATCGGCTGGCGTTAACATACCTGTCAACTCGATGTACTCATCATCGGTAATTCTGCCGACTGCGAAAAATACGTCGAGTTTATTGAGCATATTGTCTGTTCTGCCTGCCTCGATAAGTCTTTTACATAATGTGTAAGTCATAATTTTTACTTCCTTTCATTTAAGATATAACCCAGTTTTTATTTGTTGCTATTGCAAGCTGTTCTGCCGTCAGCTTTGCCTTGTTTGTTGCACCGATTGTTAATGTGTACTGCTCCTGTCCCGTTCTGTCGGCAAGGGCATTTAGCCACGATACGATTGTATCTGCCGTATATTTTGTGCTTGCGGATAAATTAAGATTGTTGGCGTTAAAGCCGTCACCGAGGGTTACTTTTGTAAGGTTTGGGCAATATGCAAACGAGTCGTTATACAATTCTGTAACGCTGTTGGGGATTGTTAAATCTGTGAGGCTTGTGCAACCGAAAACCACCCTGACGCCAATGCTTGTAACGCTGTTGGGGATTGTTAGGCTTGTAAGGCTTGTGCAAGCTCTAAAAGCTTCAGGGCCAATGCTTGTAACATTGTCGGGGATTGTTATGCTTGTAAGGCTTGTGCACCCC
>CAMFTQ010000106.1 GCA_945988865.1 uncultured Anaeromassilibacillus sp. | reverse complement strand
CATGGGTCTGCAAAACCCTGATTCCCCGGTTCAAATCCGGGTGACGCCTCCAAAAAAGTACGGCAAGTTTTATGGTTGACAAGTCATAAAATTTGCCATACTTTCTATTTAGCTTTATTTTCTTTTGCAGATACAGACTATCCTTTTCCTTGCCGCCGGAAGGCGAAGTACAGGTTACGCATTACACAATATCCTCACGATATGATGTTATCCGTCACGACAGTATTTGAGCAGGATATTCTTAAAATATCCTTACCATTCCCTGAAGGTATCAATCAAATGGTAGTTGATTGGCTCGCTTTTCCGATTGCTCGGTTCTGACTGCTGACGCATCAGAGGTTGTGGCGCATTTAATCAGCGTGGCTGCACTGTTATCAGGAAACATTGTATTTTTCATCTGTATCTACTATTTAATTGTATTCGTTTTGAAAACGAACAGAAAAAGAAAACCTATGCCTACTCCCGTCAAAAAAAGTTGGCACAGGTGGATTGACAATTTATTGTCATCTATGCTATAATCTAAGCATAAATGTACTCAAAACGTCAGACGAGTGCTCTTTACTCTTCTGTCGGGTCAGTAAGCTGCCTGCAAGCGGCTTACTGACTTTGGGCATTATTCCCAATTTCTTATCATCATTATACCACTGCGTGATGACGTTGTCAATAGTTATGTGATATTTTTGTGATTTAGTATTATGATATATAGAATAGGATATGTTATTGCATTTACAGTGACTTACAGTTGATTGTAGGTCACTTTTTTATTTGAGGACAAATTGTCCTCAGAAAAATTCAAAATTGAGAATATATAATAAAATCAGTTTTATCGTTCGGCAGTAAATCTTTATAAATTTGCAACACATCAGATTTTGACAGTCTGCCTGTCCCTGTTCCGAGCAAAGGAAGCGCCACAGTTTTAAAGTCATAATATGCTGCAAGTGAAATGATTTCAGGAATAAGCTTTCTTATTGTTTTAAGTCTTGCCTTGCTTCCGGGAAATCTCATTGTAACAGCGTGAATTACGTACTTGGTATTCAGGTTTGGAGCGGGTGTAATAAAGACTTTTCCCGGTGCATAGCCGAAAAGTCCTTTTTTTCTACAGTCAGCCTTTGCGAGCTTTTCAACTGCGCCGTGACTTATGTAATGTATGCTTTCGGCAACTCCGGAACGACGTTTAATAATGCCGGATTTTCCTCCCATATATCCTACACCATTACTTGCGTTTACGATGGCATCGGCTTTAGATAATGCTATATCTTCTCCTGATACAAAAATTAACAAATTAATCACCTCAATAAAATCGTAGTCATAAATTCCCAACAGAAGAAAAAATGAACCCTCTGTTGACCGATAAATAGTATAAGTGCAGTGTTTATGTGGTTTAACAGCTTATATTTATGAAATTTTCTCTGAAAAGCGCAATAATACTGTTTCTGTGAGAGTTAAAAAGTTGCTTTGATATGTAGGTTAACATCTATACTTTGAGTATAATTTTATTCTATTTTTTCTTCTGTAAGGTTTAAAGTGGGTACTATATACTGAGCTGCATCTTTTTGGACTACCCCTTAACCGTAAATAAATATTCTTATAGCGTTTTCTAAAACACTTGACAAAATACAGTTTGTGCCTTAAACTACAAGTGTAGGGAATAGGGAAACCTATGATGCATAATATTTTAAAAGGAAAGACGCTGGGGCGAAAACGGTGTCTTTTCTTTTTTTGCCTAAATTTATATTCAAATTTAAGAGCGACTACCTCGTAATGATTATCAGAAAAGCTGCCATCTTTTTTTCGGATGCGATATTTTTTAATAAGCTTCATCTGCACAAGCTCCTGCACCGTCTGAATAACCGATGAGCGACGCAGATTGAGTGCGTTGGCTATATCGTTATAGCTGTTCCAGCTTTGACGTGACGAGCTGACAGCAGCCTTGCAGAAGAAAAGATACATTCTCAGCTGTGCCGATGTCAGGTTGTAATTAAAAATCCTGCGGCTTACAAAGAAGTAATTGGCTTTTATTACAGGAATAGTGTATACAAATGTGCCAAGCTTCTTAGTGTCGCTGTAATAGCGTCTGATTTCCTTAATATAGCCGTATAAGCAGAGTTTATTGATTGCCTGAGATACAGTCCTGCTTGAGGATAAACCGCAAATTTTGGCTATTACAGACTGCTTTATTTTAATATGCTTCACACCAAAACAAATGCTGTGGCTTTTGCAGCTGTATACAGCTGCAAGAACCCTGATTTCTGTAGCAGATAGATTTTTTTCAAAAATATCATTAGGCAGCTTAAAGAAATCCTTGCTTCTGATTTTCACGTGTAGCACTCCTTTCATACAATACTAAAGGGCAAGCGTTACACTTGCCCTTAAACAGTCATTTTATTGCTTTTGCTCTTAATTAGCTTAACTAAGTCTTCGTTATAGTCCTTTGCTTGCGGCGGTTCTGATGAAACGCTGTACCCCATAGCAGCGTATTTTTCCATCAGCTTATCGGTAGCACCTATACCGGCATTGTCGTTGTCAAGACAAAATACAATGCTTTCTATATCCTTGTTGTTACGGCAGAAATTTTCAAGTGCATTGTCCGTCACACCTCCAAGAGATATACGAGTGTCATTGAGCCACTCTCTGTTGTTGCCTGCGGCTATATTTTTAATTGTTGCGTGTGACAATAAATCAATCGGAGCTTCAAAAACGTAAACTGTGTTTTTGTTATAGCCTTTAAGATAAAAGCCGTTTGACTTATCAGAGCCGAGAACATCTTTCCGGTATTTCTTTTCTGTCAGCGTTGTTCTCAGCGTTGCATAAGCAGGCAATCCCTTTTGATTATATCCGACAAAGACGCAGTTGTGTCGGCTGTCCTCGTATAGATAATTTTTTCTCACAAGTGTTTGAATTATCGTGCTGTCAATACATCGTGTTTTGTTGAGGTAGGCAAATAACCTTTTAAATGTTCCTTCAGCCTTTGGCGGCAGCAGTAAAACCTTTTCTTCTGAAGCCTCTGAAAATTTTGCCGCTTCTGTGTATTCGCATTTTATTTCAGATGATGACGGGTTAAGTATCTCTACTAAAGCCTGTTCATATGTATTGTTCTCAACCTTTTTGAGAAAATCAATAGCATCTCCCCCACCGATGGAGCGACTGTTCCAAAACCACCCTTTGCAGTCGTTAGAAACCACAAGACTGTCGTGTTCTTTGCATCTGTATCCGTTACCTGAAGGCTTGAAGGTGTAGCCGTAACGCCTTGAGAGAAAGTCTAAGGTTGATATGTTGTGTGCCTGTTCCTTTTCTTCCGCTGTAAAAATATACATATCTTTCTTTTTGTAGTAGTACATAAATATCCTCCTTTGCTATTTTTTGAAATCAATCATTGACAGTTTTCTGCGAAAAATCCTCAGTCTGACCGTACATACGATAATTGGCAGAGTGTGCAGCATAATAAGTGCATCATCAGTAAAAAGCAGTTGAACTATAGAATTAATCGCTAAAATGAATATACAAAAAAGCACCGTAAATCTGATAGAATACGGTGCTTTTCTATTTGAGATATTGTCAGCCGAGCGTAGCATCAGCTCTTTCTTGTAATACCTGACAGAAAAAATGAAATAAACATAAAAAACGGTAATTACGATGCAGCTCATAATATCACTCCCCCACATACACATAACACGCCGCCCTTTTACCTCCGCAGGAGGCAGTTATAACAGCCGAGCCTGTATTGTGTGCAGTAACTATCCCATCTTCTGCAACAGTTGCAACAGATGTATCACTGCTTGACCACACAGGTATTTTATTCGTTGAATTATCAGGTGATATGGTAGCATTGAGCTTGAATTGCGAGTTTTTGTCGAGGCTTACTTCCTGCTGTGACATTGTTATTGAGTCTACAGGTATAATACCGCTTGAATTATTCTTATTTCCGTTTGCTGTCGGAATAGAGCCGTTGTTGTTTATAAC
>CAMFTQ010000105.1 GCA_945988865.1 uncultured Anaeromassilibacillus sp. | reverse complement strand
CAAGACAATCCCCTCAGTCGGCGAAGCCGACAGCTCCCCTTGCTAAGGGGAGCCTTCATAGAGGAACCCTTCATTTACTAAAGGAAGCCGATACATAACACAACTTTTGAAAAACAACCTTTTATAAATATTTTTACCTATCTGAAAGTGGTACGTATTCACGCTCCGAGCAAACGCTTTTGTATGCCGGACGAATGATTTTGCCTGCGTTTATCAGCTCCTCCATACGGTGGGCGCTCCAGCCTGCTATTCTTGCTATTGCAAAAATCGGTGTGAAAAGCTCCTGCGGAAGTCCGAGCATATTGTATATAAAGCCGCTGTAGAAATCCACGTTTGCGCTGACGCCCTTGTAGATTTTCTTTTCCTTTGCTATTACCTGCGGTGCAAGTCTTTCTACACGTGAGTAAAGCTCAAATTCATCGTCAAGGTGCTTTTCCTCTGCGAGCTTGTGAACAAAGCCCTTGAGTGCCTTTGCACGTGGGTCAGAGATTGAGTAAACTGCGTGTCCCATACCGTAGATAAGTCCTGCCTTGTCGAATGCGTCCTTGTGCAGAAGTCTGAACAGGTAGCTTTCTATCTCTTCATCATCGTACCAATCCTTGACTTCCTTTTTCATCTCCTCAAACATACCGGCAACCTTGAGGTTTGCGCCGCCATGCTTAGGACCCTTTAATGACGCTAAAGCCGCCGCAACTGCCGAATATGTGTCTGTTCCCGATGATGTTACAACGTGCGTTGTAAAGGTCGAGTTGTTGCCGCCGCCGTGCTCTGCGTGAAGCACAAGCGCAAGGTCAAGCACTTTTGCCTCAAGCTCAGTGTACTTCTGGTCGGGGCGGAGCATTACAAGAATGTTCTCTGCAGTTGACAGATTTTTATGCGGAGAATGAATGTAAAGGCTGTTGCCGAGCTGATAGTGGTTATAAGCCTGATAGCCGTAAACAGAGAGAAGCGGAAAAACAGAAATCAGCTGAATACACTGCCTTAGCACATTGTTAAGCGAGGTATCGTTAGGGTTTTTGTCGTAGCAGTAAAGCGTCAATACGCTTCGTGCGAGCGTGTTCATCATATCGTTTGTAGGCGCTTTCATAACTACGTCACGCACAAAGTTTGTCGGCAACGTTCTGTAGCCTGCCAGAAGCTCGTTAAAGCCGTCAAGCTGTTGTCTGTCTGGCAGCTCGCCGAATAAAAGCAGATAAACCGTTTCTTCAAAGCCGAAGCGCTTGTCGTCAATAAATCCCTTGATAAGATCGTTTATGTTGATTCCTCTGTAAAAGAGCTGTCCGTCTGTAGGTACTGTTTTGCCGTCAACAATCTTGTTCTGACGTATTTCTGATATTTCTGTAAGTCCTGTAAGTACGCCCTTGCCGTCAAGGTCACGCAGACCTCTTTTTACATCATACTTTGTGTAAAGGCTCTGGTCGATTGAGCTGTTCTTCAGACAAATATCTGTAAGTGCGTCAATTTCGGGGATAATTGCCGAATAGTTTGTTTTGCTTTTTGTTTTCATATAATCCTTCCTTTCAAGCAACATATATACAAACAAGGCAATACCGCATAATCGTGTCTATAAATTGTGCGATATTGCCTTAGACCTATACTATCATATAGTAATTATATAATATTTTTTAATCTGCTGTCAATATATTTTTGAGCAAAAATGTGCATTACTCGATAAATTCGCAAAAGCAGATAAATTTATTTTTGCTGTAAATGCTTTACAAAATCCTGCATTTCCTGCTTTGAATTTATGCTGTGTGTCAGCTCTACAATCTGTTTTTGCTCATTTTCTGAAAGGCTTGCAAAATAGCTCATTGAACGAGGGTATTTTGCAAGCGCCATACCAAGACCGAGCGGCAGATCTGTAAGCGGATTTTGCTCATAATCGTTATCAGTATTCAAAAAAATCACCCTTTTTATGTTGTGTAAAAAAGGGTGATTTATTCGGATTTTTCTTTATCAAGCATATACAACACCGTCCTTCAGAATATTTTTGTAAAACGGCAGTGTGTTTTTCCATTTTTCAAATAGCTGTTCGCTTTGAAGCTTTGAGGTAATAAGCACGTTGTTTTCAATATTCAGATCGGCGCAAAAACAGCTTAACTGCCAGCGGTATTTGCTTAATTCCTCCGGCGTCATATCAACCATAATCATTACATCAATGTCAGACTCGCTGTCAAAATCTCCTCTTGCATATGAGCCGTATAGAATAACCTGTCTGAATTTTTCGCCGAAAAGCTTTTTTGAGTAATCTGCAATTTGCAAAATCAGCTTGTTCAGTAATGACTTTTCACACATTTATTTCACCGCCCAAAATTGTATCTTGTCTGATATTAGTATATCATTGTGCAAACTTAAATTCAAGCAGTTTTGCACCAATTGTAATTGTATAAAAATAACTTCTTTATTTACTCTGTGCAGATTGACACATACAAATTACAGGGGTATAATTATAGCAATAGGATTATAATACTCAAAGCAAAGGAAAATAAAAATGTATAACGTTATGTCACCTAAGGCTGAAGAATTTATCAGCCACGAGGAAATAGAAGAAACATTGAAATATGCCTATGAAAACAGAAAAAATGCAGAGCTTATCGACAAAATTCTGAAAAAGGCTTCGCTTAAAAAGGGCTTGTCGCACAGAGAGGCTATGGTACTGCTCGACTGTGAGTTAGAGGACAGAAACGAGCTTATTTTTCAGCTTGCCAAAGAGATTAAGCAGGAGTTCTACGGCAACAGAATAGTTATGTTTGCTCCGCTTTATCTGTCAAATTACTGCGTAAACGGCTGTACCTACTGTCCGTATCACTACAAAAACAAGCACATACCAAGGCGAAAGCTCACCCAAGAGGAAATCAAAGCTGAGGTTATCGCATTACAGGATATGGGGCATAAACGTCTTGCAATAGAGTCGGGCGAGGACCCTGTCAATAACCCTATCGAGTATATACTCGACAGCATAAAGACGATTTACAGCATAAAGCATAAAAACGGAGCTATCCGCAGAGTAAACGTAAACATCGCCGCTACTACCGTTGAAAACTACAAAAAGCTCAAGGACGCAGGCATCGGCACTTACATTCTGTTTCAGGAAACGTATCATAAAGGAAATTACGAAATGCTCCACCCGACAGGCCCTAAGCACAACTACGCATATCACACAGAGGCTATGGACAGAGCTATGGACGGCGGTATTGACGATGTGGGCATCGGCGTTCTGTTCGGACTTAACCTTTACCGCTACGATTTTACGGGACTTTTAATGCATGCAGAGCATTTGGAGGCTTACAAGGGAGTAGGACCGCACACCATAAGCGTACCCAGACTAAGACGAGCAGACGATATTGACCCCGACGCATTTGACAACGGAATTGATGACGATACATTTGCAAAAATTGTCGCTTGTATTCGCATAGCTGTACCTTATACAGGAATGATTATCTCTACACGTGAAAGTCAGAAATGCAGAGAAAGAGTTTTAGAGCTTGGCGTTTCGCAGATTAGCGGCGGCTCAAAGACAAGCGTAGGAGGATATGCAAAGGACAGCGTAGAAAACGAGCTTTGTGACAGCTCCGAGCAGTTTGAGGTCAGCGACACAAGAACGCTTGACGAGGTAGTAAACTGGCTTATGAAAAAAGGTCATATACCGAGCTTCTGCACAGCCTGCTATCGTGAGGGCAGAACAGGCGACAGGTTTATGACGCTTCTCAAAAACGGACAAATAGCAAACTGCTGTCAGCCTAACGCACTTATGACGTTAAAGGAGTATCTTGAGGACTACGCAGCTAAGGACACAAAGCAAACAGGCGAAGCTCTGATTTTAAAGGAAATTGAAAATATCCCGAGCGAAAAGGTAAAGGCGATTGTAGTTGAACGTCTTGAAAAAATTGCGGCAGGGCAGAGGGATTTCAGATTTTAATCAATATCACTAAGATAAGCAACAGGACACTCACAAAAGCGAGCGTCCTGTTTT
>CAMFTQ010000104.1 GCA_945988865.1 uncultured Anaeromassilibacillus sp. | reverse complement strand
TTTCGGGTACTTGTGTTCCCATAGCCGCCATAAAAGCCGGATATGCGCACACACGATCGTCGTGACCGTAGCCGCCGATAAGACTGCAGTCAAAGCCTATGTCACGTGTTTTTATAGCCGGCACAAAGCATAGCTCTGCCGACAAAAAGTCGCCCTCTGTAATGCCGTACTTTTTGTTAAGAATACTCATCACGTTTAATTTTACAAGCTCTGCTTCCTCATCGTCACTGAAAGGTCTTGAGCCTGCAAGCACGTTTAAATCCTCGCCTGTGAACGCCTTGTTCATCGGCTTTGTGCATTGTTCCTGTGCAAGGTGCGGAAGTAAATCTGTTATGCAAAAGCACGGCTCGCTGTCATTATCGCCTAAATTTACATCAACAACAGTGCCGTCAAGCTTAACAACTCTTCCGTGAAGCGAAAGCGGAATTGCCGTCCACTGATATTTTTTGATACCGCCGTAGTAGTGCGTTTTAAAAAGTGCAAGGCTGTTGCTCTCGTAAAGCGGATTTGGCTTTAAATCAATTCTCGGTGAGTCAATGTGAGCGATTGCAAGTTTTGCGCCCTCTTTTACTCCCTTTTTGCCGATTACAGCAAAGGCTACCGCCTTGTCACGATTGATTAAGTAAACCTTGTCGCCTGCCTTGTAGCTTTTGTCAGGTTCAAATTCTGTAAAGCCGTTCTTTTTTGCCTGCTCTACTGTGTAAACAACTGCCTCACGCTCTGTGCGTGAAGAATCGAGGAATTTTTTGTAATCAACGCAGAAATTATCTGCCGATGAGATTTCCTCCTGTGAAAGTGTAACTGCTCCCTTTTTGGGGTTTAATAAAATTTCTTCTTTAAGCTGTTTTGCAGCTGATTTTTCTTCGTTTGTTACTGACATAATTATCTTCCTTTCAATCAATCTTTTTAATCAATACAGACTTTCATATTTTGATTTTGCATACAAAACCTTGTTGACATAATTAGCTGTTTCGTCATAAGGTATGTAGTCAAGGCTTACTCCGTCACTGCTGTACTGCGTGTCTGCAAGCCACTGTGAAACCTTGCCCTGTCCTGCGTTATAGGCGGCAACGGCAGTGCTTTCGCTTTCAAAGCTGTCAAGCAAAATACTTAAATAGTATGTACCGAACTCTATGTTAACATCGGGACTAAATAAATCCTCCTGCGAATACTCGCCCTGTCTGCCCTGAATTTCCAACAGCCAGTCAAAGGTTTCGGGCATTATCTGCATAAGTCCGACTGCTCCGACAGGTGAAACAGCCTCCTCGTTAAAGTTGCTTTCTGTATCTATAACTGCATAAATCAGATTTTCGTCAACGCTATATTCCTTTGCGTATTTTTCTACATACTGCGTATATTCCTTTGGGTAAGCGGCAAGCTCAAGGTTTCTTTTTGTGTCTGAAATAACAGAAGTGCAAATTGCAATAGCTATAGCCGAAAGAATTATAATCACCGCAAAAGCCATTACCGCCTTGAAAGCACAGCTTTTACCCTTTTTCTCTTTTTTATATCTGGCGGTGCTTTTTTTCTGAAACTTAGTTGAAGCCATCAGACACCTCCGTTTTCAATTTATTATTTATCAGGGCAAATATTTTGTTCACCCTTTCTTCTGTCTGTTTTATATCGCCGTTATTTTCTATTATAATATCGCTTTTTGAGATGTAATATTCATCTTGCTTTTGCACGTTAATCCTCTGCATAGCCTGAGCTTTTGTTATGCTGTCACGGCTCATTATTCGTCTTATTCTGTTTTCTGTACTACTGATAACAGAAACGGTAATGTCGCACAGCACGTCACCGCTGCTCTCAAAAAGCACAGGTGCGTCAAATATTATTATTTTATAGCCTTTATCTGCATATTCCTTTATTCTTTTAATTGCAAGCATATAAATAAAAGGGTGCGTCAGGCTGTTTAAAAGCTCAACCTTATCCTGTGATGCAAACGCTTTTTCGGCTAAGACTTGCCTGTTTAATGTGCCGTCTGTGTTTAGTATGTCACTGCCAAATTCTGCTGACAGCACTTTCAGACAAGGACTGTTCTTTTTTGTGATTTCTCTTGACAAAGCGTCTGCGTCAACAACGGCACAGCCTTTTTTTATCAGCATATTCGCAACTGTGCTTTTGCCTGAGCCTGTTGAGCCTGTCAAGCCTACTATTTTAAATGTCCTCAAGGCTTATCACCTCAAATCCTGCGGCACGAATAAGTCGGTTATATACAGCCATTCCTACTCCGTCTGTGTCGGGACAGCGTGCGTAAACCGTTTTTATTTCTGTGCTTTTGTCAATTTGCCTTAGTGCCTCAAAAAGCATATGAGCCTGCTGTGACATATCGCCCTTACTGCCCATATCAAAGGTCTTAACCGTAAGCTTTGGTATATCCTCTGTATAGCACAAGGCGGCTGTTTTATCGTCTGCGTTTTTGTTGACATAATCAATATAGCTGTTGCCCTTTACTATAATCACATCTGCCTTTGGTGAATAGTGCTTGTATTTCATTCCGGGGCTTGACGGTTTGCAATTTTCATTTAGCTTGTGAAAAACTGCATCGTCAACCTCAACCTCGCCTATAGCACTTTGAAGCTGTTCAAGCGTAATTCCGCCCGGACGTAAAAGACGTGGCTTTTCTGTTGCAAGCGTGATAACTGTGCTTTCAAGTCCCACCTGACATACTCCGCCGTCAATAACTGCGTCAATTCTGCCCGACAAATCGCTCATAACGTGCAAAGCCGTTGTCGGACTGGGACTGCCCGATAAATTGGCAGACGGTGCAGCAATAGGTGTTTCTGCCTTTTTTATAAGCTCTCTTGCAACAGGGTGTGACGGACAGCGTATTGCAACTGTGTCAAGTCCTGCGCTGACTTCAACAGGTATTCTGTCTGACTTCGGCATAATAATCGTAAGCGGTCCCGGCCAGAACCTTTCTGCAAGGATTTTCGCCTTTTCGGGGAAGCTTGACACAAGCTTATACCTATCAATCTCGCTTATGTCGCTTATGTGAACTATGAGCGGATTATCCATAGGTCTGCCCTTAGCCTTGAATATTTTAGCCACTGCACAGCCGTTTAGTGCGTCTGCGCCAAGTCCGTAAACAGTTTCTGTCGGCATACCGACAAGACCGCCGTTTTTGATTATCTGCGCTGCTTTTTCTATTTCAATTTTACTGTCATTTAATAATAAAGTATTCATATTATCAGCTTTCCATACTTGCCTTGAGCTTTTCTGCTCTGTCGGCGGCTATGAGTGCGTCTATTATTTCGCCCATATTTCCGTTTAAAATATCGTCTATGCGGTAAAGCGTAAGACCTATTCTATGGTCTGTAACTCGCCCCTGCGGATAGTTATAGGTGCGTATTCTTTCGCTTCTGTCGCCTGTGCCTACCTGTGATTTTCGCTCGGCGGCGATTGAGCTTGTCTGCTCGTCACGCTTTGCCTGTAAAAGACGGCTTTTAAGCACCTTCATAGCCTTGTCCTTGTTTTTATACTGGCTTCGCTCGTCCTGACATTCAACAACAACGCCTGTAGGCAAGTGAGTAATTCTGATGGCACTTTCTGTTTTGTTAATATGCTGACCGCCTGCACCGCTGCTTCGAAATGTGTCAATCTGTAAATCGGTGGGATTTATTTCAAGCTCTACGTCCTGTGCTTCGGGCAGTACTGCAACCGTTACAGTTGACGTGTGTATTCTGCCCTGACTTTCAGTTTCGGGTACTCGCTGAACACGATGAACACCGCTTTCAAACTTAAAGCGTGAATATGCGCCCTCGCCGTTTATCATAAAGGATATTTCCTTGTAACCGCCAAGCTCCGTTTCGTTTGCGTTTACAAGCTCTGTTTTATAACCGCAGCTTTCGGCATACATTGTATACATACGGTACAAAACAGCGCAGAAAAGTGCCGCTTCCTCTCCGCCTGCGCCACCTCGGATTTCTACAATTACGTTTCTGTCATCGTTTTCGTCCTTTGGCAGAAGAAGAATTTTAAGCTCCTCTGA
>CAMFTQ010000103.1 GCA_945988865.1 uncultured Anaeromassilibacillus sp. | reverse complement strand
GCTTAGCGCCTCCTTTAGATTTTCGGCATTTTTTGTCATAAGAGAAATATAGCTTTCTCCCCTGATGTACTCGTCCTTTGTTATATTCTGGCACGAATGAAGCATCAGCGGTTTTGCAGATGTGTCCTCACAGAGTATATCAGCCGTTGCTCTTGACGACATTTCAAGGTAAAAAACGGCAGGGATTTTTTCACTGCGTACAGTATCTATTAAAGATGTAACTATTTTTACGCTCGGTTCTGTCTGACTGCTGCAGCCGGGGAAGGCACAGCTGTAGTCAAGACCGTACTCCTGCGTAAAATACAAAAAAGGAAAGCGGTCGGCGACTACTATTTTATTTCTTGCTCCGTTTTCTACCGCCTGACGGAAGCTGTTGTCAACTATGCTAAGCCTATTTTCGTATGCTTTGAGATTTCTCTTGTAGGTTTCTGCGTTTTTCTCGTCAATTTCGCACAGCTTATCAGCTATTGCTTTTGATAATGTGACTGCATTTTTCGGTGACGTCCAGATATGCTCGTCATATTCCTCTTCTTCATTATGCTCGTGGTCGTGATGTTCGTGGTTGTGGTCGTGGTCTTTATGCTCGTCATCTGCTGCAAGCTCGATTTCGTCCTCGCCTAAAAGCGACACATAGTCAAACATTCTGAGGACGTTCACCTTACCGTCAAGGCTTGAAAGAATTTTTTCTACCCACTCGTCGCTCTCTCCTCCGTTATAGATAAAGAGGTCGCAATTCTCTATGCTGATAATATCAGAGGGTGACGGCTCAAAATTATGAACCTCTGCTCCCGGAGAGATGAGCATTTTTATATTCGCCCTGTCGCCAGCTACATTTTTAGTAAAGTCAAAATACGGAAAAATTGTGGTGACAATATTTAAAGAGGCGTTGTTATTTACCTGTGCCTGTGTTTTGTCAATTTCACAGCAGGTCAATGAAAGCATAATTACAGCCGATATAATAACAGCTATAAATTTTTTGAAAACGTTTTTCATCGTCTGCCTCCTTTAATGTATTACGAATTACTATTGTAGCCTATTTTGCGAAAAAATGCAAATAGAAAATAAAATCGGCGGAGTTTTATCCGCCGATTTATTAAGTAAATCTGTTTTATTTTTCTGATTTTTCTTTTCTTTCCTTCCACATAACCCAAAGAGGACCTGCGATGCAAAGTGATGAGTAGCAGCCTGAAATTACGCCTGCCATCATCGGAAGTGCGAAGCTCTTTACAGTTTCAATATTGAAGATAGTAGCAACTACATAAACTGTACCGATAGCCGCAAGTGTTGTGATTGATGTGAAGATTGTTCTTTTCATAACTCTTGTAGCACTTATGTTGAACACTTGTGCAACAGAAGCTTTTGAACCGAGCCTTTTGCGTTCTTCTCTTACACGGTCGTAAACTACGATTGTGTCGTTTAGAGAGTAACCCAAAATCATAAGAACTACGGCGATAAAGTTACCGTCAATAGGCATTCTGAAGATTACGTACAGGAAGTAGATTATTGCTATATCGTGAAACAATGCTACAAGCGCAAACACACCTGCCGACAGACCGCCGATACGCTTAAATCTGATTGTTACATAAAGCACCATCAAAGCACTTGCGATTGCAACAGCTGTTAAACACTTCATAAGGAACATAAAGCCCATCTGTGACTCAACAGAGCTTGACTCCATTACCTCAAACTCGTTATCGGGGTACTTCTCTGTTACCTTTTCAAGAAGATTTTTCTGAAGTTCCTTGTCGATAGCGTCTGTGCCTGAGAACTGAACAGAAATTGTGTAGGCGTTTTTGCCGTCCTTGCTGTTCATAATATCCTGTGAGCTTGAAAACGTTACGGTATCATCTGTTTCGCCCTGAATAAAGGACTTCAGCTCCTCGGTATTTACCTCGCCTGTGTAGCTGAATTTAATCATAGCGCCGCCGCTAAACTGTATGTCGAGCGTTGTGCCGAAAATAAAATTGCAGATAACACCTATTAAAATGATGCTAAGTGAAATTGCAAAAAAGATTTTTCTGGCTGAGATAAAATCAATTACCTTTTTCATTTTTCAGCACCTCCGAATAACCATTTTTTGCGCAGGAACTTAAAGCCTGCAACGCTCTTGAGCATTATTCTTGACAGTGCAACACCCATAATGAAGTTAGAGATAACACCCATTAACAGTGTGTAACCGAAAGCATAGATTGTACCTGTTGTTGACGGTCCGAACATCCAAGAAAGAATATTTGAAGGGCCGAATACAAGCAATAGAATAATTGAAACGATAACGATTGTCATATTACCGTCAATGATAGCCGATAAGCTGTTCTTTGTACCGTTGTTGATAGCAGCGTCAAGTGTTTTGCCTGATTTAAGCTCCTCTTTGATACGCTCTGCTGTGATGATGTTAGCGTCAACACCCATACCGATTGAAAGTATGATACCTGCAATACCCGGTAATGTCATTGTAAAGGAATTAAGTACAGGGAAGTACATAGAGATTGCAGCAATTGACAGTCCCATCTGACCGATAAGCGCAATAACTGCGATAAAGCCGGGCAATCTGAAGAATACTATCATAAATATTGCAATAATGATAAACGCAATTACAGCGGCATAAGCCATAGCTGTAAGTGAGTTTGCACCGAGCGTCGGGCTGATGTTGTCGTAGGATATTGTTTCAAGCTCAAAGGGCAGCGCACCTGCGTTTATCTGGGTTGCAAGCTTTGAAGCCTCTTCTGCTGTAAATGTGCCTGTAATCTGGCAGTCACCGCCTGAAATTACGGAATCAACCTTCGGAGATGAAAGCATAATATCGTCCATCCAGATTGAAACTACCTGATTTAAGTATTCTGTTGTAATCTCTTCAAAGGTCTTTGCGCCCTCTGGTTTGAGCTTCAAGGATACGATATATTCGCCTGTTTCCGAGTTTACAAGCGCCTTTGCACTCTCTACCATTGAACCGTCCATCAGAATTTCTTCTGTTTCGCCGGTAGGTGTTCTGTAAACCATATCTCCGTTAGCGTCAATATCTGTTTTTTCGTAGCTGTTTCCGGGGCGGAAGGTTAGCTTTGCTGTTGCAGAGATTTCCTCAATAGCCTTGATTGGGTCGTACTCTGTTTCGTCTGACTTCCACGGGAAACGAACGATAATCTTGTCGGTATTAACATCGGTATAAAGCTCGTAGTCTGTAATACCGGAAGCTACCATACGTGTTTCGATAATTGATTTTGCCGATTCAAGCTCTTGCTCTGTTGCATCAACACCGCCTGCCGGTGTAAAGGTAGCACCTGCGCCGCCTCTGATGTCGATGCCCCATCTTATGTCGCTGATACCCTTGACGATTTTATGCTCAACGTCGCCGGTGTAATACGATACGCCGAAAATTGCCGAAGCTGAGAAAGCAAGGATAAGGAGGGCGACAATAAAGAAAGTTGGCTTTGGAATTCTTTTCATGCCTTGGAACCTCCAATAAAATTTTATATATCTGTGATACATATAGGTAATAAACGCACATATTCACAGACGATAACAGAATAATTATATTGATTTTCAGCACAAAAGTCAATGAAAAAAAGAATATTTCGTGCATTTGTTTACAAAAAAGTTTTATTTTGTCATATTAGAAATATAAGAATACAAAAATACAGCTTATTTTTTCTGTTTTACTTATTTTTCTTGCATTTAGGACGATTTTGTGGTACTCTTAATTGAATATGTTTATAGCTCAAGGAAGGTAATAGATATGTCTGAAAATCAAAAGGCTATCGGCGTTTTTGACTCCGGTTTAGGTGGACTTACCGCAGTAAAACAGTTGATTGAAATACTTCCGAATGAAAATATTGTTTATTTCGGTGACACCGGCAGAGTTCCCTACGGCACAAGAAGCCGTGATACCATTATTAAATATTCGGCGCAGGACGCTGATTTTCTGCTTAGCCACAATGTTAAAATGATAATTGCCTGTCTCTTATACACATCTCCGAGCCCACGAGACGCTACGCTAT
>CAMFTQ010000102.1 GCA_945988865.1 uncultured Anaeromassilibacillus sp. | reverse complement strand
CTCACCATATGACAGAGGCAATTTACAAGGCTGTCGCTCACAGTATGAGATTGGCTGTTAAAGTAAACGACAGCAACAAACCGCTTTCCACGAAAGGAGTCTTATAAGTGGTTGTTATTCCGGCTATTGATATAAAGGACGGCGAGTGTGTTCGCCTTTTCAAGGGTGATTACAGCACCGTTCATAAGGTGGCGCAAAGTCCACTCGAAGCAGCAAAGATGTTTGAGGCTGCAGGGGCAACATATTTACATATAGTAGATCTTGACGGCGCAAAGGACGGCAAAAGAGTAAACTCTGACGTTATCCTTTCCATAGTCAGGCAAACAAGCCTTATTGTTGAGGTAGGCGGCGGTATTCGTGATATGAATGCAGTCGAATTTTACCTTGACAACGGTGTTCAAAGAGTTATCTTAGGTTCAGCCGCTGTTAAGGACAGAGAGTTTGTCAAAACAGCAGTTTCAAAATACGGCAACAGAATTGTGGTAGGCATTGACGCAAAGGAAGGTATGGTTTGCGCCGAGGGCTGGACAGATAAATCGCAGATAGAATATATAGAGCTTGCAAAGAAAATGGAGGAAATGGGAGTTTCTACCATTATCTTTACAGATATTGACAGGGACGGCACATTGGCAGGACCTAACCTTAATCAGCTTGACGAGCTTTCCCACGCAGTTTCGTGTAATATTATAGCAAGTGGCGGTGTTTCAAGCCTTAAGGATATTATTAACCTTGCAGAGCTTAACGTTTTCGGCGTTATCAGTGGTAAGGCAATATACACAGGCGAGCTTGATTTAAAACAGGCTATAGATATTTGCAGTAAGGTTTAATTGGGTGTTGTATGGATTTTGATAAGTATTTCAAAAAGTCGGAGCTTATACCGGCTGTTATAAAAGAAAAATCAACAGGCGAAGTCCTGATGCTTGCTTATATGAATAAGGAGTCAATGCAAAAAACCTTTGAAACAGGCTACACGTGGTTTTACAGCCGCAGCCGTCAGGAACTTTGGAACAAGGGCGCAACGTCGGGACATCTGCAAAAGGTATGCGAGATTTACGCAGACTGCGATGACGACACGCTTCTGATTACTGTTGAGCAGACAGGTGCTGCCTGTCACACAGGAAGTCATTCCTGCTTTTTCAAAAAATTATTGTAATGAGGTGAATACAATGAACGATTCGGTGCTTCAGGCTTTGTATCAGACGGTCCTTGAAAGACGTGACAATCCGCAGGAAGGCTCATACACCTGCTATCTGCTTGATAAGGGCATAGACAAAATTCTGAAAAAAGTCGGCGAGGAGTGCGCAGAAACAATAATCGCCGCCAAAAACGGCGACAACAGCGAAACTGTTCTTGAGATTTCTGACCTTATTTATCATCTGATGGTTATGATGGTAAGTCAGGGTATTGAAATTGAAGACGTTTTTGCAGAGCTTTCAAAGAGAAGCCATAAAACAGGGAACCTAAAATCATTTCACCAAGTTGATAAAAATACTTAAGGAGGAAAAAAGAAATGAAAACGGTTAAAAAAATCATCGGCGTAATTCTGTCTGCTTTGCTTGTTGCTTCTGTGGCAGTATTGCCTGCAACCGGTGTTACAGACAAAGAATTAAGCCGCACCTCGGCAACAGATTACAACCTTGCCGATAATGTTCAGGACGGCGTCATTCTTCACGCTTGGAACTGGTCCTACAACACAATCAAAGAAAACCTCGACACAATCGCACAGTCAGGCTACACAACAGTCCAGACATCACCCGTTCAGCAGCCAAAGATTGATCAGCTTTCCTGGTGGGATGTTGGCGGTCAGTGGTGGAAGCTGTATCAGCCGCTCAGCTTTTCAATAGCACAGACCTCTTGGCTCGGCACAAAGGAAGAGCTGAAAGCTCTCTGCGAGGAAGCCGACAAGTACGGCATCAAGATTATCTGCGATATCGTTTCTAACCATATGGCAAACAATAACGACGGTACAGCAGGTACATATTTTGAGGGAATCGCAAATTATGAAAGCGAAATTTATAACAATACTACAGAGTACTTCCATCAGCTCAAGAGTATGACAAACGATTCTGCGGTTGATAAAACTGTTCAGGGCAGCCTTGACGGTGTTCCGGACTTAAACACAGGCAATAAGTACATTCAAGAAAGAGTAATTTCACTTTTAAAGGAATGTGTTGACTGTGGTGTTGACGGCTTCCGCTTTGACGCAGCTAAGCATATTGAAACTCCCGATGACGGCGAATTTGCGTCAGATTACTGGCCGACAATTTTAAACGCCGCAACAGAGTATGCAAAAACTACTACGGGACAGGAGCTTTACTACTACGGCGAGGTTTTAAACTCACCGGGTACAGGCAGAAGTATTGATTCCTACACAAAATATATGAGCGTTACAGACAATATGACCGGTAACACAATTCGTTCATATGTAAACAAGAAAAACGCACAAAGCTCAGCTCGCAGCACATATTTCAAAGGCTCAGACCCGAGTAAATATGTTCTCTGGGCAGAATCTCACGACACTTATATGGCAGAGGACGGCTCATCAGCTTCTGTAACTGATGAAAATATAGCAAAAACTTGGGCGCTTGTAGGCTCAAGACTTGACGCTACAGCTCTGTACTTTGCACGTCCGGGTAAGGCTCTTATGGGCGATGTCGGCTCAACAGGCTGGAAGAGCGTAGCAGTTTCCGAAATCAACAAATTCCACAATGCATTTGTAGGTCAGAGCGAATCTGTTTCTTCTGACGGTAATATAGCTTATGTAGAAAGAGGAACAAACGGCGTAGTGCTTGTAAATGTAGCCGGAACTGTTGCTGATGTATCAGTACCTGTTAAGCAGATGGCAGACGGCGATTATACAGACGCAATTACAGGCAATACATTTACTGTAGCAGGCGGTAAGATAAGCGGTTCAATCGGCGACACAGGTATTGCAGTTGTTTACAACACAACAACAACTCCTTACACAACAGTTTCTGTAGAAAGCTCCGAATTCAAGGGCGAAACATTAAAGGTTACAGTCGGCACAGTAAACGCTTCAAACGGTACATATCAGATTGACGGCGGCGAGGCTGTTTCGTTTGTAGGCAGCACAGAGGTTGAGCTTGGTGCCGACACTGCATATGACGGCGAAATCAAGCTTGTTGTAACAGCTTCAGACGGTACAAAGATGACATCTAATACATATACCTATGTGAAAAGAAAAGCAAGTAACAGCGGTGTGTTTGTTTATTTCAACAATACAGGTATGGGCTATAAGAACGTTTACTGCTACGTATATGACGAGGACACAAATCCTGACGCTGACGCAGTTACAAACGCAAGCTGGCCGGGCGAAGAAATGACTCTTGACGAAGAAACAGGTCTTTACAAGTACGAAATACCCGAAAACCTTGTAAATGTTCAGGCAAATGTTATTTTCAACGATAATAACGGTAAGCAGGTTCCTGCTCAGAACGCAAAGGCAACTCTGCCTATCAGAGATAAGTCAATGATTTACTCTTCTTCAAAGTGGAAAGAGTACGGCGCTTCCGAATCGAGTTTCATATTAGGTGACGCAAACCTTGACGGAAGCATCAAAATCAATGACGTAACACAAATCCAGAGAAGCCTTGCGTCTATAGTTTCACTTGATACTGAAGCAACAAAAGCAGCAGACGTAAACGGCGACGGAAAAATTGCTATCGGTGATGCAACACTTATTCAGAAGTACCTTGCAAATATTGAAACAGACTATGCTATCGGACAGCCGACAAGCGGTTCGGATATAGTTGTAAAGGGCAAAACCTTCTATGTAGTTGCAGGTGCAGGCTACATTTTCAAGGACGGCGCAAAAATCTGGATTTACAACAATGACACAAAGGAAGCTATCGAAACAGAAAAGCAGTCACCGCTTGATGACAGCTCAAAATACAGTGTAACAGAGCTTCCTGAAACATGGAAAAATATCTCAATTTACCGTACAAAATTTGATGTTGCTGAGCTTGACATCGAAAATGTTTTAAATCAGTGGCATCCAAAGCCATATGACGG
>CAMFTQ010000101.1 GCA_945988865.1 uncultured Anaeromassilibacillus sp. | reverse complement strand
ATTTACCGGGCAAAAAAATCGGCGTTCAGCTTGGCACAACAGGCGACATTTATGCGTCTGATTATGAAAAGGAAGGCTCAACTATTGAGCGTTACAACAAGGGTGCAGACGCTGTTCTGGCTCTTTCACAGGGCAAGATTGACTGCGTAGTTATCGACAACGAGCCTGCAAAGGTTTTTGTTGAGAATAACAAGGACTTAAAAATCCTCGATGAGCCTTTCGAGGTTGAGGATTACGCTATCTGCATCAGCAAAGAAAAAACAGAGCTTAAAGAGGCTATCAACGGCGCTTTAAAGACATTAAAAGAGAACGGCACACTTGACAGCATCGTTAAGAACTACATCGGCGAGGACGCAGGCAAAACTCCTTACACAGCAAAGGCAGACGCTGACCGTTCAAAGGGTACTCTTGTAATGGCTACAAACGCAGAGTTCCCACCATACGAATTTATGGAGGGCAACACTGTAAAGGGTATTGACGCTGATATGGCACAGGCTGTTTGCGATGTTTTAGGCTATGAGCTTAAAATCAACAATATGGAGTTTGACTCAATCATCAACGCAGTAGTTTCAGGCAAGGCTGACATAGGCGTTGCAGGTATGACTGTAACAGAGGACAGATTAAAGAGCGTTGACTTTACAGATTCTTACACAAAGGCTAAGCAGGTAATTATCGTAAGAAAGTAATTTTCGCTTAATTTACAGTAAAAAGAGCAGGGGCTTGGCTCTTGCTCTTTTCATTATAAGGACGGACGGTGAAAAAATGAATTCAGATTGGTGGAACAGCTTGGTAGAAAAGTTTCAGGTGAATTTTATCGCAGAGGACAGATGGCTGTGGCTTGTTGACGGCTTAAAGGCAACGCTCATAATCGCCTGCGGTGCGCTTTTGCTCGGACTTTTCTTAGGCTTTGTAATTGCTATTGTGCGTTCATCAAGCGAAAACTTGCTTAAGGACGTAAAAAAATGGACGCTCGGCAAGGTGCTTCTGAAAATCGGCGATTTGTTCTGTAAGTTGTATCTGACGGTAATCAGAGGAACACCTGTTGTTGTTCAGCTTATGATTATCTATTTCGTAATTTTTGCTTCATTTGATGTAGATAAAATACCCGTTGCGATTATCGCATTCGGTATCAACTCGGGCGCATACGTTGCAGAGATCGTGCGTTCGGGCATTATGTCGATTGACAAGGGACAGTTTGAAGCCGGCAGAAGCCTCGGCTTTAACTACGTTCAGACAATGATTTTTATTATTTTACCGCAGGCGCTCAAAAACGTTCTGCCTGCACTTGCAAACGAGTTTATAGTATTGCTCAAGGAAACATCGGTATCAGGCTACATAGGTCTTATGGATCTGACAAAGGCTGGCGACCTTATCAAGAGCCGTACTTATGAAGCGTTTATGCCACTTATCGCAGTTGCGCTTATCTACCTTGTAGTTGTAATCATTCTGACTAAGCTTGTTTCAATTCTCGAAAGGAGGCTGCGTACAAGTGAACGCTAACGAACCTCTTATTAAGGTTGATTCTCTTGTAAAAACATACGGAGATTTCAACGCACTTGACGGTATTAACGCAGAGATTTACAAGGGCGAGGTTGTGGTGGTAATCGGTCCGTCAGGCTCAGGCAAATCTACATTTCTGCGTTCCTTAAACCTTTTGGAGCAGCCGACAGAGGGTACAATCACCTTTGAGGGCGCAAATATCACAGACCCTAAGGTAGATATAAACCTGCACCGCCAAAAAATGGGAATGGTTTTTCAGCATTTTAACCTGTTCCCACATATGACAATCCTAAAAAATATGACGATAGGCCCTGTAAAGCTCCTCAAAAAAAGCAAGGCAGAGGCAGAAAAAACTGCTATGGAGCTGCTCCAAAGAGTTGGACTTGCCGACAGAGCAAATTCGTATCCGTCACAGCTTTCGGGAGGACAAAAGCAGAGAATCGCCATTGTCAGAGCGCTTTGTATGCAGCCTGACGTAATGCTTTTTGACGAGCCGACCTCGGCGCTTGACCCAGAGATGGTAGGCGAGGTATTAGACGTTATGACGCAGCTCGCAAAATCGGGAATGACAATGGTTGTTGTAACTCACGAAATGGGCTTTGCAAAGGAAGTTGCCTCAAGAATTGTGTTTATGGAACAGGGTAAAATGATTGAAGAAAACACTCCAGAGGAATTTTTCAAAAACCCGAAAAGCGAAAGATTAAAGGACTTTTTAAGAAGTGTTCTTTAAAAAAGAGATTTGTTTTGGCACATTTTGATATTTATATGTAAAATTGCACAAAATATGCTAAGGCTTGCTTAAAAAAATATTCCTCAATTTTTAAAATAAATGTTGACAAGCCAACCCACATTAAGTATAATAATTTACGGTGTTTTGATGTCAATTATGTTTTGAGGTGCGACTATGCTTTTTGAATTAAAGCAGGTCTTCTTGAACGAAGGCGAAGAAAAGCGTATAGATTACACTCTTTCACTGAACAATATCGAGCTTGACGGATTTTATCCATTCAAAACTCCCGTCAAGGTTACGGCAACAGCAAAAAACAGAGCAGGTCTTGTTGATTTGCTCATTCACACAGAGTTTACCTACACTCGCCATTGTGACCGTTGCTTTGAGCTTGTTCAAAGGCAGATGTCTTACGATTTTTCTCACAGGCTTGTTACCTCACTTGCAGGCGACAGTGACGATGACTACATCGAGGCTCCCGATTTTACGGTGGAGCTTGATGAGCTGATTACGTCAGATATTTTGCTTGAATTACCAATCAAATTCTTATGTCGTGACGATTGCAAGGGACTTTGCCCCAAATGCGGCAAAAACCGGAATGACGGCGAATGTAGCTGCGAGAAAACAGCGGTTGATTCAAGACTTGATATTCTTAAACAATTATTAGATTGATATAAACATAAGGAGGTCTTTGTAATGGCAGTACCAAAGGGAAAATTATCAAAAGCAAGAAGAGATAAAAGACGTTCTAATGTATGGAAGCTTCAGGCTCCTGCACTTAGCATTTGCCCCGATTGCGGCGAGTTCAAAACTCCCCACAGAGTTTGCGGCAACTGCGGCAAGTACAACGGCAGACAAGTTGTTGTAAAAGAAGAGGCTTAACAGCCGAACTCATTATGCTTTAACAAAAGATTAAAGGCGGCGGGGATTTCTCTGACCGTCCTTTTGTTATTTATGAATACTTTAAAGCGTATTACAAACAAATATCTTTACAGGCAGGTGATAAAATGTCGGTTACAATTTTTGACGTAGCAAAAAACAGCTATGCAGAAAAAAGCGGAATAAAAAAAGGCGAAAAGCTTGTTTCTATCAATGACAACATTATTATAGATGTGCTTGACTACCGCTTTTATCAGCTAAACCGCAATTTATCGCTTGTCATTGAGGACGAAAACGGTAGCAACCGAACAGTTACAATCAAAAAGCCCGAATATGACGAGATAGGCTTACAGTTTGAAACATACCTTATGGACAAGCAGAGAAGCTGTCGCAATAAGTGCGTGTTCTGCTTTATCGACCAGCTCCCCAAAGGACTGCGTGATACACTCTATTTCAAGGACGATGACAGCCGACTTTCGTTTTTATTCGGCAATTACATCACGCTTACAAATATAACGGAGCACGAAATCAGCAGAATTATAAAAATGCACATAAGCCCTATCAATATTTCGGTGCATACAACTAACCCCGAGCTTCGCTGTAAAATGATGGGCAACCGCTTTGCAGGAGAGAGCCTAAAGCATCTTTACCGCTTAGCCGAAGCAGGTATTCAGATAAACTGTCAGATAGTAGCCTGTCCGGGGATAAATGACGGCGAGGAGCTTGTAAAAACTCTTACCGATTTAAAAAATATCGGCGTTGCAAACACAGCCGTTGTCCCTGTGGGACTTACTCGCTATAGAGAGAGCCTCACTCAACTTGAGCCGTATAATAAAGAAACGGCAAAGAAAACGCTTGAAACGGTAGAGAGCTTTGGCGAGCAGTCGTTAAAGGAAACAGGCAGACGAGTTTTTTACGCAGGTGACGAATT
>CAMFTQ010000100.1 GCA_945988865.1 uncultured Anaeromassilibacillus sp. | reverse complement strand
AAAAATATTGCAAGCAATAAAAGGATATTAAGAATGTAAAAAAGTATCGGTGAAAAGGGCTTGTTAATCTTTATTTTCATTTTTCATTACCCTTTACTACTACGGTATCGCCCGACTTGATTTCCTTTGTCGCCGAAATAACAACGCTGTCGCCGTCACCGTATATGTTACCCCTTACGGCGCAGTACAAATCATCAGAGGCTATTACATCAACGCTTTCCTGCTGAATCTGAGCAGTGCCTTCCTCCTCATTTATATACGCAAGATAGACGCTGCCGTCACAAACAGCCGACTGCGGAACTATAGCGTCGTAATAGTCAGAGCTTACCGAAACACTGTAAAAAATATCATCATAGACCGAAGGCATAATCTCGCCGACCTCAAGATGAACATCAGGCATATCGGCAGTCACGGTGTAATTATCCTTGTCCTTATTGTAGTTGATTTTTGAAAAGGCTGTCATTTCCGACTTTCTGACATACTGCTTGTGAAGCTCGTCAAATGCGTCAAAGCTGACTTCAATCAGAGTATCATCGGCAAAGTACTTTCTCTGCTGTTTTGTTATGTCAAAGGAAAAGTACATTTTACCGCCGTTGTCAGCGCCGTTTAGCATAGCCGTTCCTCTTATATCCTGCGATAATGTACCTGATGTTACCTTTACCGTTTCAACCGTTGGCATCAAGGCTCTGTTTAAGGTTGATGAAAAGTAGGTAAGAAATGCGATTACTGCAATAAATACTGTTGCAAAACGGATAGTAATTCTGAATATTTTGTTTTTTCTGCTGTTGTTTTCCATATCTATTATCCTTTCGGTTACTTGTCAATTTCTTGCAAACGGTGATGAAAAATGCTTTTGCCCGAGGAAATATACAATAAGAGCCGGTATCATAAAGAGTACGGAGCAGGCAAAGACAATTCCGTTACTGCCGTCACCGAGAAGCGATAAACCGAGCGACAGCGGAAACTTCTGTGTATCGGTAAAATAAATAAGCGGCTGCTCGATGATGTTCCAGTTATCAATAAAGACAAGAATTATCAATGTGATAAGCGAGCCTTTTATCTGCGGAAGTATTATCTTGAAAAATACTCTGATGTGCGACGCACCCTCAACGAACGCCGCCTCTATCGTTTCATAGGGAATGTATCTTATACTCTGTCGCAGCAGACATATACCGAAGGCTGAAAACGTGCCGGGCAGAATAATCGCCAGAAAGTTGTTGAGCAGATTCATATCACGCAAAAGAATGTAATTAGGTACAAGCGTTACCTGTATGGGCAGAATTAAAAGCACCATATAGAAAAAGAAAATTTTATCTCTGCCGGGGAAATTGAGCTTGCCAAAGGCAAAGGCGGCAAGTGAGGAAACCGCAACCTGCCCGATTACTGTCGGCAACGTTGAAATAACCGAGTTCCAGAACATATTGAGAAAATCGGGTGCTTTGAAAAACACGTCGTAAAACTGCTCAAGCGTAAACTCATTTGGTATCAGCTTAAAGGTCATATACCCTTCCTTAGCTGTGTTATAGGCTGAAGAGATTTCTGCTGACGACATAACGGAATTTGCCAGCATATAAATTATCGGAAAAAGAAATATAAGCGATAATAAAATCAGAATTATGTATTTAATTGTGAGCGTTACTTTTTTCATATCGTTTACCTGCCGTTATTCAAGATAATTACTCTTTCGCTCTATTCGAAACGTTACAAGAAGTACCGCAACAATAATTATTGTCAGAATCACAGAAGCGGCTGAAAGCTGAGAGTAATTAAGATTATAGAAATTGTTGTTGATAAAGTTTTGCAGGAAATAGACGTTTTCGTTCGGATAATCGCCGAACAGCAAAAAGATTTCTCTGAAAATTTTGAAGGAGTTTATTATAGCCATAAGAAAAACAAAAAATGTTGTGGGCGACATCATAGGAACAATAATTTTTGTTACCACCTTAAACGAGGAAGCACCCTCAAGTCTTGCACTTTCTATTACCGATTTAGACATATTTGAAAGACCTGCGGTAAAAAGTATTACACAGAATCCGCAGTTTTTCCATACAAATATAAGGATTATAACAACCATTGAAAATCCGCTGTCATAAAAATTTATCTGCGACAGATTAAGTGCGTTTAAGATATTGTTGATTATTCCATTTTCGTCAAGAAAAATCTGCCACACAAAAAGCACCGAGGCTGTCGGTATCAGCATAGGTATAAGCAGTGTGCTTTGAAAAAAAGAGGCTATCTTATCAAAGGAATTCAGAAAAAGTGCTATTGCAAATGATGTGACAAGCAAAAGCGGAATCGCAATCGCTGTGAAAAGCACGGTATTTTTAAGAGCAAGCAGAAAGTAGCTGTTGCCTAAAAGCTCAAAATAATTATTAAGACCGCTGAATTTGCCGTAGGTTACTAAGCTGTAGTAAAGCGACATAACAAACGGAATTATGTAAAATATAAAAATACCGACAGCCGAGGGCAGTATAAACAGGTAGCCCCACAGCTTGTTTTTAGCAGAAACAGACATACGCATATACTTCCCCCTTTACTCGTTTACAAATATGTTTGTTTTTGATTTTAGCTGATTTAAGAACTTCTGCTCAGATATTTTGCCCGATATAAAGTCATCAACAATATCGCCTATTATGTTGTTGTGATAGTAAGAATTAGGTATATTGCAAACGTTTACACCGTCAACAAGAGTTAAGAATTTTTCTACAAACTCAGCTGAATTTGAGCCGTCCGAATCGTTGCCTAAATATCTGTTTTGTTCAAGAGTGCTGTAATAGAGCTTCATACCGAAGGATTGATTATTAACAGGCATATAGCCGTTCATCCAGTCTGTCTGAATGTGCTGGCTGAGCGCATATTTTATAAACTCAAGAACCTCTTGCTTTTTATTTGAGTTTGCGTTTACCGCCATAGCATATTTAACGGTAGCCTTAATATCGGATTCTGATTTGTTTATACCGTTAATAAGCTCGTGCGAGTCAGAGCCGCTGAAAACGTCAAAGCCGAAAAACGAGTCAAAAACAGGCTGAAATAGGCTTGATGATGAACCGTAGAAATGAGAAAAAAAGCTGTACGGATCTTTATATCTGCCTCTTTTATTGTCCTTGTTGCTGTTGTCGCTGTTATTGTCAATATTCAGCTTACACAATTCTTTGAAATCGTTTTGAAACTGCGGTGTGTCGAGATAAACCTTGCTTTCGCCAAAGTCAACATAATCGTCAATCAGGTTCAGAAGCTGTGCTTTGAAATCGCTGAACACAGTCAACTCCTTACTTTCCTTGGCTTTTTCAAGGTAATCCTTTAAAGCCTCGGGTGCGTTGCTGTAGGAAAGTCCCTTGTCAACAGGGATATTGTACTCACTGCACAAATCACTCGGCGCTGACATAACATTCAGGCTGAACGCAAGCGGAATCATAAGTCTTTTTCCGTCTACAACGCAGGAATCCATAATTGCACTGTTGTAAACAGACAAATCGAGCTTTTCTTCTGATGTGTCGTTTTCAATCATTTCGTTAATATCTGCAAAAATGCTTTGCTGCATCAGCTTTTCAAACGGAATATCTGTTTCAAGTGCGATAATATCGGGTCCTGCGCCTGCCATTATTTCCGTTACCATTTTAGTGATTGATGTGTTTTCCTTTTTATCATCAAAAAGCTTAACGTTAATTTTGTAGCGGTTTTCATAATTGTTATCGACAAGATACCTGTTGTACTTTCTGATAACTTCTCCCAGATAAGAGGAGCTTGGCAGATAGACAAGAATCTGCTCCTGCTCGTCACTGCTGTTTGCTCTCTGACAGCCTGACAGCAAAACAGGAATCAAGAGAAGTATCGCCATAAAAAGGCACAGCGTTCTTTTCATATATTCACCCTTTTCTGTTATATATAACATAAAGATGTGTATATTATACAGTTTTTGTGAAACAAAAGCAATATTTTAAGTGAATAGTTCAAAGAATTTTCACATATAATTATTCCTATATTTCGCAAAAAACCGCCGCACAGCTTTTGTGCAGCGGTTTGTGAATAGGTTAATTTTATGTGTGTGCTAAGGTGTACGGATTTTTACACAGGGGAATTATT
>CAMFTQ010000099.1 GCA_945988865.1 uncultured Anaeromassilibacillus sp. | reverse complement strand
AGATAGCGTAGCGTCTCGTGGGCTCGGAGATGTGTATAAGAGACAGGATGAGTTCCTTTCAATTATCGATGCAAAGGAAACAGAAAAATTCCCCGATGAGGTAAAGGCTAAGGCTCCTGCAAAGTCAGGCTACAGAGTTCTTGCAGTAACAGCCTGTCCTACAGGCATAGCCCATACATATATGGCTGCCGAAGCACTTGTAAAGGCAGGCGAAAAAATGGGCATAACAATAAAGGTAGAAACAAACGGCTCGGGAGGCGCAAAGAATGTGCTTACAGCCGAAGAAATCGCAAACTGTGACGGTATTATTATTGCCGCCGACAAAAGCGTTGAAACCGCTCGTTTTGACGGAAAGCCTGTTTACTCAACAAAGGTAGCAGACGGTATTCATAAACCGGAAGAGCTTATCAATAAAATTATCAACGGTCAGGCTCCTGTTTTTCACGCTGACCATAAGGCAAGCGCAGATGCGCCAAGCGGTCAAAAGGAAGGAGTAGGCAGACAGCTTTACAAGCATCTGATGAACGGTGTATCTCATATGCTCCCGTTTGTAGTTGCAGGCGGTATCTTTATTGCTATTGCGTTCCTTATTGATGCTGCAAGCGGTGTAGAGGCTGCCGGTAACGGCGCTTTCGGTACGGTAAACCCTGTTGCCGCTTGGTTTAAGACAATCGGCGGATACGCCTTTAACTTTATGCTTCCTATCCTTGCAGGCTTTATTGCAAAGTCAATTGCAGACCGTCCGGGATTACTTGTCGGCTTTGTAGGCGGTTTGCTTGCTTCAAACGGTGCAACCTTTGCAGATCCGGGTGCCGTAAATGTTGTTCCGTCAGGCTTTTTAGGCGCATTACTCGCAGGCTTTGCAGCAGGCTACATTATGCTTCTTGTAGAAAAGCTGTGCGATAAGCTGCCGAATGCACTTGAGGGCGTTAAGCCTGTGCTTATTTATCCTCTTGCCGGCTTAGGCATTGTCGGTGTTATGATGTGCGCAGTCAACCCGATTATGGGTGTTGTAAACACAGGTCTTAACAACGGACTTACATGGCTTAGCGAAAACGACCTCGGTATTCTTCTCGGATGTATTCTCGGTGCTATGATGTCTATTGATATGGGCGGTCCTTTCAACAAAGCTGCATACGTATTCGGTACAGGAATGCTCACAACAGCCGCAACAATTACAGATCCTGCAGTTCAGACAGTTTGCTATCAGGTAATGGCTTCTGTTATGGTCGGCGGTATGGTTCCTCCGCTTGCTATCGCTCTTTCAACATCCTTCTTTAAGAACAGATGGTCAGCAGACGAACGCAAAAACGGTGTTGTAAACTATATTATGGGACTTTCATTCATCACAGAGGGCGCAATTCCTTATGCCGCTTCATATCCGCTAAAGGTCATTCCTGCCTGCGCTATCGGTGCAGCAGTTGCCGGTGGTCTTTCATGGCTGTTTGGCTGTACGCTTATGGCTCCTCACGGCGGTATCTTCGTAGTTGCAACAATCGGCAATCCGCTTATGTATCTGCTTGCCCTTGCAATCGGTTCTTTAGTTGGTATGCTTCTTCTTGCAATTCTTAAAAAACCGGCAGGCGCAGACAAGAAATAATTGATAAAAATTTTATAAACACTTCTCCATTGAGCAGCTTATAGCTTAGCTGGGGGTGGAGTAAATAAGAGTACAAAACACATAATAGATTAAGGGAGAAATTAAGATGGTATCTAAACAGCTTGTTATAGTAAATTCACAGGGCTTTCATATGCGACCTGCATCAATGTTTGCTACAGCTATGGGTAAATATGCCTGCGATGTAAAAATTAAGTTTAACGGAAACGAGGTTAACGCAAAGAGTCTGCTCAACATTATTGCAGCCTGCATTAAATGCGGAAGCGAAATTGAGGTTATCTGCAGCGGTGCGGACGAAAACGAGGCTCTTGCAGAGGCTGTAAAGCTTATTGAAAGCGGACTTGGTGAATAAAAGGTAATTCTGCCATACAGAGGTGACAAAAATGTTAAAAGGAACAGCCGCATCAGACGGAATCGGAATAGGCAGAGTAATGCTTATAAAGGAACATTCTCTTGAATATACACCAAAAACAGTAACAGACACCGAAGCGGAGCTTAATCGTTTCAGAGATGCCGTAGCTGCTTTCTGTGACAATACCGCAAAGCAGGCAGAAAACCTTAGACAAACCGCCGGTGAAAAAGAGGCAGAAATACTTGAAGGTCATATTCAGATGATTGATGACCCTTATATGAAGGGCGAAATTGAAAAGCTGATTTCTGACGGAAAATGTGCCGAAACTTCGCTTGAGCAAATATGCGATATGTTTATTGCTATGTTTTCTGCTACAGAGGATGAGCTTACAATACAAAGAGCAGCTGACTTAAGAGATATAAAGACAGGTATTCTGAGTATTCTGCTCGGGATAAAAGAGGTTCAGATAAGCTCAGCGCCAAAGGGTACGGTGCTTGTTGCAAACGAGCTTACACCGTCAATGACAGCAGGGATAAATAAAGAAAATATTGTAGGTATTATCACCGAAACAGGCGGAGAAACATCACATTCGGCAATTCTTGCAAGAGCGCTTGAAATTCCTGCCGTACTCAGTGTAATCGGTGCGGCAACAACACTTTCGGAAGGAGATCAGGTTATAGTTGACGGCAGTGACGGTGTGGTTATCACAGCTCCCGACAAGGAACAGCTTGAGCATTACGGCAAAAAGCGTGAGGCTTTTCTTACAGAACGCCGTGAGCTTGAAAGCTACAGAGGTAAAAAGACTGTTTGTGCAAGCGGTGAGGAATATGAGCTTTTCTGCAATATAGGAAAACCCGATGATGCGCTCAAGGCAACTGAGGCAGACGGTGAGGGTGTCGGCTTGTTCAGAACGGAATTTCTGTTTATGGACAGAACCTCACTTCCGACCGAAAACGAACAGTTTGAAGCATACAAAAAGGCGGCGCTTATTTTAAAGGGCAAGCCGTTGATTATCAGAACGCTCGACATCGGCGGCGACAAGGCTATTCCGTATTTAGGTCTTGAAGAGGAAGAAAACCCGTTTATGGGCTTCAGAGCAATCAGATACTGCCTTAAAAACAGAGAGCTTTTCAAGGCGCAGATTAAAGCAATTTTAAGGGCAAGCGTGTTCGGCGACATCAGAATTATGTTCCCACTTGTTACGACTATAGATGAATTCAGAGCAGGCAAAGCTCTTGTAGAAGAAGCTAAATCAGAGCTTAAAGCAACGGGTGACAGATTTGATGAAAACATCAAGGTCGGCGTTATGATGGAAACATCATCAGCGGCTGTTATTGCCGACATACTCGCAAAAGAGGCTGACTTTTTCAGCATCGGCACAAACGACCTCACAGGCTACACAATGGCTTGCGACCGAGGAAACAGCAACGTATCGTATCTTTATTCGCCGTTGCAGCCGAGTGTTCTGCGACTTATCAAATATATAATTGAAAGCGCAGTCAAAAACAACAAGCCTGTCGGAATGTGCGGTGAAGCCGCAGCAAACCCGATGATGATTCCGCTGCTTATTTCCTTTGGACTTACCGAATTCAGCGTGTCTGCACCATCTGTTCTCAAGGTGAGAAAAAATATTTCAAGATGGACAAAGAAATGTGCCGATGATGTTGCGGCAAGGGTAATGTCTATGAGCAGTGTTGAGGAAATAACCGATTATCTGAAAACTATAATCTGATGGCTTGACATATAAATCCGGATTTATCGGTATAGCATAACCATAACACTTCAAGAAGCTATTAAAAATGTGACGGCTCCCAAAAGTCTGACTTTTGGGAGCCGTCACATTAATAGGTATCAGAATTAATTTTTTTGTAAATAACAAAGGCTATCGTTAAGGTGTTTTGTGAAATTCTGCCAAAGGCAGAGTGATATTTTCACTTCGTGAAAGTTATATTTATGCATTGCATAAGTGATATTATTTTCGGCAAAAACTGCCCGAAGGGCAATACCACTCGGCAAAACCGAATATAACTGCGAAGCAATTTAACTTGCCGTAAGGCGAATATAACTGAAAAAGACGATTGCATTTGCAATCGTCTTTTTCTTGGTGGGAGAAGGTGGATTCGAACCACCGAAGTCACTGACAACAGATTTACAGTC
>CAMFTQ010000098.1 GCA_945988865.1 uncultured Anaeromassilibacillus sp. | reverse complement strand
CAAAGGCTGTATCAAAACCTTAGTGAGTTTTGATACAGCCTTGATTTTTTAATTACAGCTCCATACCGATTTTCACAGCCGCTAAGTTTTTGTCTATCAGCTGTGCTTTGCTTTTCGGTACGCATTTGTTGATTGCTTTTTTTATTGTTTCAAAGGAGCAGAAGTCAAGCTCCTTGAACAGCTTTCCTGTAAGAATAATGTTTGAAAGTCCACGCAAATTGTTTTTAACCGCTAACTCAGACGCAGGGATATAAAATGCGTTTATATCGTCACGCTCCGACTTTTTCGGAATAAGCGTACTGTCAACGATAACGGTACCGCCCGGTGCTACGTGGTCAATGAACTTGTCAAAGGACGGAAGATTCATAGCAACAAGCACGTTCGGTGTAGATATATTCGGTGCGCCTATCGGCTTGTCTGAAATACTGACGCTGCAATTTGCCGTACCGCCACGCATTTCGGGACCGTAAGAGGGCAGCCACGTGATTTCTTTACCTTCGATAAGTCCTGCGTACGTTACAACCTTGCCTGCAAATAGTACGCCCTGTCCTCCGAAGCCTGCAAAAATCATCTTTAAGTCTAAGCTCATTTTAATCTGTCCCCTTTCTCGCCGTCCTTATATACTCCAAGCGGATAGTAGGGCATCATATTATCACGAAGCCACTGCAAAGCCTCAACAGGCGACATTCCCCAGTTTGTAGGACAGGTCGAAAGCACCTCGACAATAGAAAAGCCTTTTTTGTCAATCTGATTCTGAAAAGCCTTTTTAATTGCCTGCTTTGCAATATTTACATTCTTTACGCAGTCAACGGCTACACGCTGTGCAAGCGCAACACCGTCAACGTTTGACAACAGCTCGCATACTCTTATAGGATAGCCTGCTGTGTTTACATCTCTGCCGTAGGGTGTAGTCTGCGTTACCTGATTAGGCAAAGAGGTCGGCGCCATCTGACCGCCTGTCATACCGTAAATTGTGTTGTTGATAAATATTACGGTGATGTTTTCGCCTCTTGTAGCACTATGCACAGTTTCGGCTGTACCGATAGCGGCAAGGTCGCCGTCACCCTGATATGTGAAAACTACGTTGTCTGGCAACGCTCTTTTTATACCTGTTGCAACAGCAGGCGCTCTGCCGTGCGGAGCCTCGATAACATCGCAGTTGAAATAATCGTAGCACATTACGGCACAGCCAACAGGTGAAACACCTACTGTTTTGCCCTCTATGCCAAGCTCGTCAATAACCTCAGCCACAAGCCTATGCACAATGCCGTGTGTACAGCCTGCGCAGTAGTGAAACGGCACGTCTGTAAGTGCGTGTGGCTTTTTAAAAATTACTTCCATCAGTTGCCGCCTCCTAATTTTTTGATTGCGCCGAATACCTCGTCAACGGTGGGGATAACTCCGCCTGTTCTGCCGAAGAACTCAACGGGACGTCTGCACTCTGTTGCAAGCTTTACGTCATCTATCATCTGTCCCATAGACATCTCTACGCAAAGGTACTTTTTAGTGCTTTCTACAGTAGTTTTTAATGCTTTTTCGGGGAACGGCCACAGCGTAACAGGTCTGAAAAGTCCGACCTTAATGCCCTGTTCTCTTGCCATATCAACTGCGCTGTGTGCAACTCTTGCAGACGCACCGAAGGCTACCACTATGTATTCTGCGTCCTGCGTCATATATTCGACAGATTTCTGCTCGTTTTCTATTACCCTTTTGTACTTTTCAAAACGCTTGATGTTCAAATTCTCAAGCTCGTGTGGGTCAAGGTAAAGTGAGTTTATGATGTTGTGCGGTCTTTCGTTTTTGTGACCGTTTACCGCCCACGGCTTTTCAATGGGAGCTTTTTGCTCTCTTTCCTTAAATTCAACAGGCTCCATCATCTGACCGAGCATACCGTCTGCCAAAATCATAGCAGGCATTCTGTACTCGTCGCCCTTGTCAAACGCAAGAAAAACAAGATCTACCATTTCCTGAACTGTTGACGGTGCGTAAACAAGCAGATGGAAGTCGCCGTGACCGGCGGCTCTTGTTGCCTGCCAGTAATCAGATTGTGACGGCTGAATACCGCCAAGTCCGGGACCACCTCTCTGAACGTTTATGATAAGCGCCGGAACGTCTGAGCCGGCAATATAAGAAATGCCCTCTGTCTTAAGGCTGATACCGGGTGAGGACGATGAAGTCATAGCTCGAACACCTGCCGAGGCAGCGCCAAGCACCATATTTATAGCGGCGATTTCAGACTCTGCTTGCAGATATGTTCCGCCGATTTTCGGCATTTTCTTTGACATATAGGCGGCAAGCTCTGTCTGTGGAGTGATAGGGTAGCCAAAAAAGTGGCGACAGCCTGCCTGAATAGCAGCTTCGCCCAAGGCTTCGTTGCCCTTCATCAAAATTTTTTCTGACATTTTATGAACAATCCTTTCTCGTTCAAAAAATCGCATTCATATTAAGCGTCATTTCAATACTGTTATTGCGACATCGGGGCACATAACAGCGCACGACTTACAGCCAATGCACTCGTCCGGCTTTACAAGCTCTGCCGGATGATAACCCTTGCTGTTAAACTTTTGCTCTGAAAGAGCGATGATTTTTTTAGGACACGAATTGACGCACAATCCGCAACCCTTGCATCTTTCTTTGTTAATAGTAATTTTAGCCATTTTTGTAAAAATCACTTCCTTTTTGCTGTCACAGTGACTTTAATTTGCCCAAGGAGGCTTTACGATAATTTTTACCGGATATAAATTATTGATTTTGTCTTTAAGCTCCTGCTCTAAAAAATCGGGAACAACGGTTGCTTCTATCGGCAGAGCTGTAAGTGATGATACATTTTCGGCATATTTTAGCGAGGATAGTATATCTTCACTTGTTGTAATACCCTGCAAATGCGAGTTGTTTACAATAGCTGTAGCCTTTAGCCTTGATGCTGATTCGATTTCTTTTAATATTTCGTCAGCCTCTGCGCCGGTCTGCGTTAATGGGCGGTATTTGTTTATAACATAAAGCAAGGAGAAATCGTCAATGCTCTTAATCCTTGCAGAAAAACACCCAAGCACAGTAGCACCTGCGTCATCACCGCCGACATCAACAATTACGTACCTGTCGTTTTTGAGAAAAATTGAATTGATTTCGGGCGGAAGCGACGGAATATCAAGATTAGTTGCTGCAAACTGCGGGGCGATAAGCTCTATATCGTACTCGCTCAAAAGCGATTTATATTCGGCTGTTCTGAAATACGGGTTTACCGTATCAAGGTCAACAACGGTTATCTTTTTACCTTCCAAAGCTCCCTTGAGCGCCATATTAAGGGCAAGGTTTGTCTTGCCGCTGCCGTAGTGACCGCAAATGATATTAAATCGTCTTAGCTTTAACATACATCACCTCGACGTTTTATAGTGAAAATATCGGATTCAGGTATAGTTATCCGTACCTAAAATTATACTCTGCATTGTTTGTAATGTCAATAGCGATTATTTTTTGTTAATCTTTTTTATAACTTCTGACAAATCTTTACAAAGTGCGTACAGCATCGGCATAATTTCCTTAGTGGGACTTAGCATATCAGGCACCATTATCGGCAGCATTTTGGCGGCATATGCCGATTTTATTCCGTTTATGCTGTCCTCTAAGGCTATGCAGGACTGTGGCGGTAAAGAGAGCTTTTTTGCAGCTGTCTGAAAAACCTCGGGGTGAGGCTTGCCGTTTTTTACCATATTACCGCATACAAAGGCGTCAAAGTATTCTTCTACACCTGCTTTTTTTATCATACGCATAGCGCTTTCTTCAGATGTTGAGGTTGCAAGCGAAATTTTTACGTTATTAGCCTTTAAATAGTCGAGAAGCTCAAACAGTCCTTTTTTAATCGGCATACCGTTTTTTTCGATATAATCCCAGAAAACGTCGTTTGCCTTTTGTCGCATTGAGTTGTAGTCAAAGCTGTCACCGTAGAGGCTTTCGTAATATGCTTTTGTTTCAACAGTACGCTTGCCCACCGTCTGCTTGTATATGTCGAACGTGTAGCTAAAGCCGTTATCGTTTAACACCTTGTACCAGGCGTCAAACGTCAGCCTTTCGCTGTCGAACATAAGACCGTCCATATCAAAAACTGCACCCTTAATCATACTGCACCGCCTTT
>CAMFTQ010000097.1 GCA_945988865.1 uncultured Anaeromassilibacillus sp. | reverse complement strand
GTTTTGTCTGCTTGCAAAAAATTGACAGAAATTATAAGTGAAATTTACAAAACGAAATAAATAATATTATTGAACGGAGTTGATTTTTATGTCAAGAGCAGCCGGTATTTTAATGCCGATAACGTCATTACCGTCACCCTACGGTATCGGTACAATCGGTAAAGAGGCACGAGAGTTTGCTGACTTCTTGAAGGCTTCGGGACAAAAAATCTGGCAGATTCTGCCTGTAGGTCCTACAAGCTACGGCGATTCACCCTATCAGTCATTCTCAACATATGCAGGTAATCCTTATATGATTGACCTTGACACATTGTGTGATGAGGGACTGCTTACAAAAAGCGACCTTGAGCGTGACTGGGGCGCAGATGCAGAAAAGGTTGATTACGAAAAAATCTACAACAACCGATTTGAAGTGTTAAGAATTGCCTATAATAACTTCAAAGAGAAGGATCAGACGGCTTTTCGCTCATTTTGCAGAAAGAACTGCACATGGCTTAAAAACTACGCATTGTATATGGCTGTAAAGAGCAGCTTTAATATGACAGCGTGGACTCAGTGGCCTGACGAAGAAATCAGAAAGCGTGACGAAAAGGCAGTTGCCAAGTACGAAAGAAAGTATCGTGACGATGTAAACTTCTGGAAATTCTTGCAGTTTAAGTTCTATGAGCAGTGGGAAGCATTCAGAGCCTATGTAAATTCTCTTGGCATCAAGATTATGGGCGATATGCCTATTTACGTTGCTATGGACAGCGCAGACACCTGGGCAAATCCCGATGTGTTCTGGCTTACAGAGGAAAGAGAGCCTGTATGCGTAGCTGGCTGTCCTCCGGACTATTTCTCGGCTACAGGTCAGCTTTGGGGAAATCCTCTTTATAACTGGGATTATTTAAAGCAAACTAATTACAAATGGTGGTTTGACCGTATCAAAGCGGCTGACGCTTTGTTTGACATCACAAGAATTGACCACTTCAGAGCATTTGACAGCTACTATGCAATTCCTTATCCTGCCGAAAATGCAATAAACGGCGAGTGGAAGGAAGGCCCCGGCATCGAATTCTTTAATTTGATGAGAAAAAAAATCGGCGATATTGAAATCGTTGCAGAGGACTTAGGCCTTATGACACCGGGCGTTAAAAAGCTTTTGGCTGACAGCGGTTATCCGGGTATGAAGGTTCTTGAATTTGCATTTGACAGCGGCGAGGCTAACGATTATCTGCCTCATCACTATACAGAAAACAGCGTTGTTTACACAGGCACACACGATAACGACACTCTTATGGGCTGGCTTGCAGAGGCTAAGCAGAGCGATATTGACTACGCCTACAGCTATTGCCATATCACACAGGAGGAAGGCTTTAACTGGGGACTTATCCGCACAGCCTATGAAAGCGTAAGCAACTATGCTATCGTTCAGATGCAGGATATTTTAGGTCTTGGAACCGAGGCAAGAATGAACATTCCGTCAACACTCGGCGGCAACTGGACCTGGAGAATAAAAAAGGAAGCTCTGACTGACGAGCTTGCACAGAAATTAAAAGAAATGTCCGTAAGAAGCGGACGAATGGAGGATTAAAAAGATGGGTACTATTATGGAGAATCTGGCTGTCGAGGCACAGTCTATGTACTGCAAAAAGCCACAGGATTTAACGGTTGAACAGCTTCATTATGCACTTGGTAAGGCTATGATGGGCGCAGTTGCCGAAAACTGGGAAAAGAGCAAGAAAAAACACGCAAACGCAAGACGTGCCTACTATCTGTCAGCCGAGTTCCTTATGGGACGTATGATGTATAACAACCTTTACTGTATGGGCGCTTTGGACGAAACAAAGAAGCTCTTAAAGAAAAAGGGCATTGACATCAACGAGTTTGAGGATATCGACGACGCAGCGCTCGGTAACGGTGGCTTAGGCAGACTTGCAGCCTGCTTCTTAGACAGCGCCGCTACACAGGAGGTTCCGCTTGACGGCTATGGTATTCGCTATAAGTACGGCTTATTCAAGCAGCTTATCAAGGACGGCTATCAGGTAGAGGTTGCCGATGATTGGCAGCGTTTTGAAGATCCTTGGTGCATCCGCCGTGCAGACGAGGCTGTAACGGTTAAGTTTAACGGTCAGACAGTTAAGGCTGTACCTTACGATATGGCTATTATCGGCTACGGCACAAAGAACGTAAACACACTTCGTCTTTGGCAGGCAGAGCCTGTTGACGGCTTTGACTTTATCGCATTTAACAACAGCCAGTACGACAACGCTGTAAAGGTTAAAAACGATGCCGAGAACATCTCTATGGTGCTTTATCCTAACGATAACTCACACGAGGGTAAGGTTCTTCGCTTAAAGCAGCAGTACTTCTTCTGCAGTGCTTCACTTCAGGATATTATCAAAAGATACAAGGCAAAATACGGCGAGGATTACAGCCATTTCTCAGAACACGCTGCTATTCAGCTTAACGATACTCACCCTGTATGCGCTATCCCTGAGCTTGTAAGACTTCTTCAGAATGACGGCATTTCATTTGAAGAGGCTCTCTCTATCGCACAAAAGACATTTGCTTACACTAACCACACAGTAATGGCAGAGGCTCTTGAAAAGTGGGATATGAACCTTATGCGTGAGGTTATTCCTGAGATTCTTTCAATTATCGAGAGAATTAACGAGTATGAGCATAACGATCTGCGTTCAAAGGGCGTTGACGAGGGCAGAATTCACAATATGTCAATCATTGAGGGCAACCGTGTTCATATGGCAAGACTTGCTTGCTATGCTTCAAGCTACACAAACGGCGTTGCTTGGATTCACACAGAAATCCTCAAGAACGACGTATTAAACGACTGGTACACAGTATATCCCGAGCGTTTCCAGAACAAGACAAACGGTATTACACAGCGCCGCTGGCTCGGTCTGTGCAACCCTGAGCTTTCAAAATTCATCACAGACAGAATCGGCGACGGCTGGCTCAAGGATCTTTCACAGCTTTCAAAGCTCAACGATATGATCGATACAAAGGCTGTTCGTGAGTTCAACAAGATTAAGGACAAGAAGAAGGTTCAGCTTGCAGAGTATATCGAGAAGATGGACGGCGTTACAATCAATCCTAAGTCAATCTATGATATTCAGGTTAAGCGTCTGCACGAGTACAAAAGACAGCTTTTAAACGCTTTCTCCATTCTTACAATTTACTTCAAGATTAAAAACGGTGAGCTTCCGAACTGGAACCCGACAACATTTATCTTCGGTGCAAAGGCAGCTCCCGGCTATGCAAGAGCTAAGGCTATCATCAAGTTTATCAACGAGATAGGCAACCTTGTAAACAACGACCCCGATACTAAGGACAAGCTTCAGGTAGTATTTGTTTCAAACTACAACGTATCATATGCTGAAAAGATTGTTACAGCCGCTGACTTCTCTGAGCAGATTTCAACAGCAGGTACAGAGGCATCAGGTACAGGTAATATGAAGTTTATGCTCAACGGCGCAGTAACACTCGGCACATATGACGGTGCTAACGTAGAAATTACTCAGCAGGCAGGCGAAGAAAACGAGTATATCTTCGGTGGCAGAGTTGAGGATATTGAGAGATTAAAGCGTGAGGGTTACAGCCCAAGATATATCTACGATACTAACCCTGAAATCAAGAGAGTTGTTGACACTCTTGTTGACGGCACCTTCAACGATAACGGCGCTCAGGGCGAGGGCAGCTTCAGAGAGCTTTACCACGCACTTCTTGACGGTACACACTGGCATCAGGCTGACCACTACTTCCTGTTGTTCGACCTTCCGTCATATGTTGAAACAAAAATCAGAGCAAACGCTGACTATTCAGACAGAATCGCTTTCGGTACAAAGTGCCTGAGGAACACAGCAAACGCAGGAATGTTCTCATCTGACAGAACAATCCTCCAGTACGCTAAAGAGCTGTGGAAGGTTAAATAACATTTTCGGAACATTTTAGTTTCCTAAATATATGATAAGCAACGGCAGTCTAAACGGCTGCCGTTGTTTTTTGAGAGTTTTTATTGAAAAAGTTGTGTAAGAGGTTACTAAAAGATTCCCCGAACTTAAGTGGAGCCAACAGAGAGGACCCTGCACAACCTACCACAAAGGCTGTGCAGAGTTATGCAGGGTTTGCACCGCCTGCTGTTGA
>CAMFTQ010000096.1 GCA_945988865.1 uncultured Anaeromassilibacillus sp. | reverse complement strand
TTCAAGAACCACTCGTCAATCATTGTGATTTCGTGGATTTTGTCAACTGAAATTCCTCTTTTGAGCGCTTCATAAACGCAGAATATACGGCGGTCATCGCAAACGCTCAATCTGTCAAGCACCGATGCGTCTGACATTTTTTCAAATTCCTTGTCATCAAGCGTATTGTGAGAAATTTCACAGCCTCTTGTCGCCTTCATAATAGCCTGCTCAAAGGTCGGAGCAATAGCCATTACCTCGCCTGTCGCCTTCATCTGTGTGCCGAGAGTTCTTTTTGCATAAACAAATTTATCAAACGGCCATTTCGGGAATTTCACTACCACATAGTCAAGTGCCGGCTCAAAGCAAGCATAGGTAGTGCCTGTTACGGCATTTTTAATTTCAGAAAGAGTATAGCCGATTGCAATTTTTGCGGCAACCTTTGCTATAGGATAGCCTGTAGCCTTTGAAGCAAGCGCAGATGAACGTGATACACGTGGGTTTACCTCAATAACGGCATACTCAAAGCTTTCGGGATTGAGCGCAAACTGACAGTTACAGCCACCCTCTACGCCAAGCGCAGAGATGATGTTAAGAGATGCGCTTCTGAGCATCTGATATTCCTTATCGGCAAGTGTAACAGCAGGAGCGATTACTATACTGTCGCCTGTATGAACACCGACAGGGTCGAAGTTTTCCATAGAGCAAACAGTGATTACGTTGCCGTCGCTGTCACGCATAACCTCAAACTCGATTTCCTTCCAGCCTGCGATACATTTTTCAACAAGCACCTGTGTTATAGGTGAAAGCTCAAGTCCGTTGGAGGTAATTTCAATAAGCTCCTCTTCGTTTTCTACAATACCGCCGCCTGTACCGCCCAAGGTAAACGCAGGACGGATAATTACAGGGTAGCCGATTTCATTTGCAAACGCAACGGCTGATTCAACGTCATTTACAACAGTTGAGGGGATAACAGGCTGACCTATGGCTTCCATAGTGTCCTTGAACATCTGCCTGTCCTCTGCCTTGTCGATAGTTTCGGGGTTAGCGCCTAAGAGCTGTACACCGTGCTTTTCAAGAAAGCCCTCCTTTGCAAGCTGCATAGAAAGCGTAAGTCCTGTCTGACCGCCCAGAGTTGACAGAAGACTGTCGGGCTTTTCTTTTTTAATAATACGTTTTACCGTTTCAAGCGTAAGCGGTTCAATGTAAATCTTGTCCGCCATAGCGTTGTCTGTCATAATTGTAGCCGGGTTTGAGTTAATCAGAATTACCTCAAGACCTTCTTCCTTTAAAGCACGGCAAGCCTGTGTGCCTGCATAGTCAAATTCGGCTGCCTGTCCGATTACGATAGGACCGGAACCGATTACCATAACCTTTTTTATGTTTGGCTTTAGTGGCATATTAAGTCAATTCCTTTCAAAAAATACGGCTTTTCTATATTATATTTATATCAATTATCAATCATCTGAATAAAGCGGTCGAACAAAAATGCTGTGTCAAGAGGGCCGCCGCAAGCCTCGGGGTGAAACTGAACGGAGAACGCCGGCATATCCTTGTAGTTTACGCCCTCGCAAGTACCGTCATTACCGTTTACAAAGCTTACTTCTGCGTTATCGGGCAGACTGTCGCCTACTACAGCATAGCCGTGATTCTGGCTTGTGATGTAAACTCTGCCTGTTTTTAAATCCTTTGCCGGCTGGTTTGAGCCTCTGTGACCGTATTTCAGCTTTACTGTTTTTGCACCCTGTGAAAGTGCCAGAAGCTGATGTCCAAGGCAGATGCCGAATGTCGGTATTTTATATTCGCACAGCTTTTTAAGCTCGCTTATTACGTTTGTATTTTCTGTCGGGTCGCCCGGTCCGTTTGAAAGCATAATTCCGTCAGGATTAAGCGCTTTTATTTCCTGTGCCGTAGCTGTTGACGGTACAACCGTTACGTCACAGCCTCTTTTTACAAGCTCTCGGCGAATGTTGCTCTTTGCACCGAAGTCCCAAAGCACAACGCTTCTTTTCTTTTCTTTGCTCTCAAAAAGCTCCTTTTCAGTTACAGAAACTGACGCTACAGCCTTTGTCACTCTGTAGCTCTTAATCTCCTCAAGGTCCTTTTCTTTATTGTCAAGCGTATATGTCAGCTTGCAGTTCATAACACCGTATTCCCTTACAATTCTTGTAAGCGCTCTTGTGTCTATATCGTAAAGACCGGGAATATCTGAGGCTTTTAAAAAGGTGTCAAGATCGCCCTTACAACGGAAGTTGGAAGGCTCCTGGCACCAATTTCTGACTATATATGCCTTTAAGGCTGGGGCGTTGCTCTCAAAATCAGAGGGAATAACACCGTAATTGCCGATTAAAGGGAATGTTTGCACAACCACCTGACCAAAGTAGCTGGGGTCGGTGAGTGTTTCAAGATAACCTGTCATAGCTGTTGTAAAAACAAGCTCGCCTGTCGTTTCTTTTTCTGCACCAAAGGACTTGCCTTCAAATACTGTGCCGTTTTCAAGAATTAAATATGCTTTGCGGCTCATAGCTTTTCCATTCCTTTCAACGTAATGCTCTTTGTAATGCTCATTATCGGCTGGCACTAACGCTTGCCGATTACATTTTTAATAATCGTATATTTTCAAAACCTGCTTGGCTATTTCGATTTTGCTCATTCGCATATCCATCGCCTGTTTTTCAAGGTACCTGTGCGCCTGCGCCTCGCTCATAGAAAGACACTGCATTAAAAGGCACTTTGCACGATTTACAAGCTTCATTTCCTCTACCATCTGCTTTAGCTTATCGTTTTCTTCCATTACACCGAGCATACGGCGTTTGAAAAAGTCGGTAAAAAGCAGGTAATGGTGAAACAGGTGCTTATTTATCGGCTTTGATATTACAAGCACACCGCACTCTGCCATTTGGTCGGAAACCTCGTTTGCAAAATCCTCTTTGACAATCATAATAACACAGGCTCTTGTATGCCTTGCCGCATAGTCGGCAGTTTTTACGCCCGACTCGTCGGCAATAGGTGCGTTGATTACAATCAGATCAAACACGCTTTCTGCAATAAGGTTTTTTGCGTCTGCAAAATTGAGCGTATGCAAAAAATCCTCATAGCCTTCGCTTTGCAAAAGAGCCTTAATCTGTTCTGCGCTTTGTTCAGTTTTTGAAACAATCAATGCTTTTTTCATAAATGTCACCAAAATTGCAAGCAGGATAGATAACGTAACAATTACAAAAATAAAGTACACATAATATATCTAATATATTGTAAAGGATAGAGTGCAAAATTTTATTCCTTCTTAGAATAATCAACAAATATTTTTGCTTTTTCTGCCTTGTTCAAACAGCCCTTTAAAAAGATATACGTTTTATTGTTATTGTTACCGGATTTTATGAATATAATTATACAGTACAAAAAGTGCTTTAGTCAACAGAAAATGAAAATAAAAATTCACCGAAATTCTTTTTTGTCTAAATTTAGCATATTTTTATTGATATTATCATTGTTTTTGCAAGAAAAATTACGAAACTTGCATATTTAAAAATTTTTTGAAAAAAACTATTGACAAATTCCGCCGAAAAGTATATACTTGCGGTGTTGACACAGCAAGGGCGCTGTAGGCATTTGGTCTACAGTGTCCTTTTGTGTTTTAATAGACTTTAATTTACGGATAGGAGCGATTTTAATGGCAAATGTACCTGAGATCTTCGGCAGTATGGTTTTCAATGACGAAGCTATGAAAGAAAGACTCCCAAAGACAATTTACAAGGCATTAAAGAAAACTATTCAGGACGGCGAGCCGCTTGACACAACTGTTGCAAACGCAGTGGCTCACGCTATGAAGGAATGGGCTATCGAAAAGGGCTGCACACACTACACACACTGGTTCCAGCCAATGACAGGTGTTACGGCAGAAAAGCACGACAGCTTCATTAACCCGACAGACAATGGTATGGTTATTATGGAGTTTTCGGGCAAGGAGCTAATAAAGGGCGAGCCTGACGCTTCATCCTTCCCTAACGGCGGTATCCGTGCTACATTTGAAGCAAGAGGCTACACAACATGGGATCCTACATCATACGCATTTGCAAAGGACGGCACACTTTACATTCCTACAGCCTTCTGTTCATACACAGGCGAGGTTCTTGATAAAAAGACTCCTCTGCTGCGTTCAATGGAAAGA
>CAMFTQ010000095.1 GCA_945988865.1 uncultured Anaeromassilibacillus sp. | reverse complement strand
GCTACGCCACCCTTTGCTATCGGGAAGAGCGTATCAATTACACGCTGACCTGTGACCAGCGGCATATCGGGTGGCAGCTTTTTCTTGTATGGTCTTCCTACACGTACAGGCCATTTCTGCATAAGTGTAAGAGGTACGTCCTCGCCGTTATCCTTTGTTACAACAGCAACCGTTTCTTCTACGGTAAAGCTACCCTTTGTTATTGATTTAATCTTACCGTTTACGCCGTTGGGCACCATAATTTTGTGCAGAACTATTTCTGTTTCCTGCACTGTGCCTATTACATCGCCTGAAACGACAGTATCGCCCACCTTAACAGTCGGCTCAAAATCCCATTTTATGTCACGCTTCAGTGACGGTACCTCTACACCTCTTTGCAGATTTGCACCGCTTATTTTCATAATATCGTCAAGCGGTCTTTGAATACCGTCATAAATACTCTTTATAAGTCCGGGGCCTAACTCAACTGAAAGCGGTGAATTAGTTGACTCTACCGGCTCGCCGGGGCCTAAACCCGAGGTTTCTTCATAAACCTGAATTGAAGCACGGTCGCCGTGCATTTCGATTATTTCGCCGATAAGTCGATGCTTTGATACACGCACAACATCGAACATATTGGCGTCACGCATACCCTCTGCAATTACAAGAGGGCCTGCAACCTTTTTAATAGTTCCCTTGCTCATTTTAATCATCCCTTCGTGGGTTTTAAATAGTAGTCAGGTATATTTAAGAAATACCGCACAAAAGCGGAGAAAACTTAATCATTAAAAATAATATCACTGCCGACAGCCTTTTCGACAGACGCTTTTACAGCCTTGATACCGCAGCCTGTGTTGCCTGTTACACCGGGAATCGGTATAACGGCAGGGGTGGGGCTTTCGCTTAGCTTTTCGATTTCTTCTGACAGCTCCTCGGCTAAATATTCTGTTATAAAAATAATAGCATATTCGCCTGTCGAAAGCTTTTTGAAAATCGGCCTTGCATCCTCGCCGTGCTCTACGATATTCACATCAAGACCAAGGGCAGAAAAGCCGTATATACTATCTCTGTCGCCTATTACAGCTGCTCTATACATACATATCCCTCAGTCTTTCTTTAATTACTGCTTCGTCAAGCGAATTGAGCTTGCACGATAAAATCAGTCGTACAGCCTTGATTTCGTTCTGACGAGCGATTATATAAGCTACAAGAGGGCCTATTGAGAAAGGCTCTCTTTTCTGACCTTTCATTTTGTCGGTGAGTAAATCGTCACACCATTTTTCAAAGGCTGACGGTGATTTTTTAAGCGGCTCGACAGCACTCTTGTATGACGTTTTTAAAAGATAATCACAAACAGCGTCAAAGCCCTTTGCACAGGCTGTGGCAAGTGAATTGATATTTAATGTATCACACTCTTTTCTGACCTTTCATTTTGTCGGTGAGTAAATCGTCACACCATTTTTCAAAGGCTGACGGTGATTTTTTAAGCGGCTCGACAGCACTCTTGTATGACGTTTTTAAAAGATAATCACAAACAGCGTCAAAGCCCTTTGCACAGGCTGTGGCAAGTGAATTGATATTTAATGTATCACACTCTGCCATAGCTTTTTTTGCAAACTCTGCACTTTTATTTGTCTTACAGCAACGAACGGCAATTTTTATGTCGGAGGCTGCTACAAATAATTCTCCGTAAAGCCTGATTATTTCATTGTCGCTTTTCTGTGTAAGTGAGTAAACATAATCAAGCGAAGCCTTATCAATCATAATGTCGCAAAGCTGACCGTCTGAGGATTGCAAAAGCGTTGTGATTGACTGCTGTGCTATATCTCTTAAAAAATCAGGCAGCCTGTTTTTATCCCTGTTTTCAACGGCAGACGCAATAACACTTGGATCTATTGTTCCGTTTTGCATATACATTCCGTCTGTCTTTGCCCCTCTTGTAGCCGCCTTTACGGCAACCTTCAGGTTGTGAAAATCCTTTGATACCCTGAAAAAGTCAAAGACTGTTTCATCGGGTACAAGCTCCTTCATAAGCTGCCAAAGCTTGTTTTCTTCCTGCTTTAAAAGCTCATCAGAGGTTTGCTTTTCTCTGTCACTGCCCCAGCCTTTATCTGACAGATAGCGTATGCAGGAATCGTAATCGGGTTGGTTTAACAGCTCGTCAAGCTCCTTTTGAGAAAAAAGGCTAAGCTCCTTTGAGCGTATTCTGGCAACTGCGTATGTGTAGTCCTGTGGCATAAGCGTTGCCTCCCTTATGAAAACAAGATAGCTGCAGCTTCGTCTGTCAGCTGTTCGGACAAATCAGAAAAAATTGCGTCAAAGCTACAGTTTTCTTCAATCATACCGTAATCAAGAATGAAACCGCCGTCAATATCAACAGGAACATCTGACAATGCAAGTGATTTGTCAAGCTCTTTTAAGCTCTTTTTGAAATCAGCGGGCATACGTTCAAGGTCTTTTTTGCCAAAGCATATTTCACAAGGCTTGCCGTTGTAATTCTTCTTTATCATTTTTTTGATAAGGTCAAAGTACTCCTTTTCAGGCAAGGTCTTTATAATCTGTATGCCTTTTGAGATTGTCTTAGCGATTACCTCTTGTTTTGCAGAAAGTATTGCGTTGCTGATTTTAAGCTGTGATGACGATTTTGCTCTTTCTTCAATACCTTTGCACTCTGATTCTGATTTTGCAAGAATTAAGGCCGCTTGCTGTTTGCCGTCAGCCTCTGCCTGTGCAAGGATTTCTTCAACCTTCGTTTTACACTCCTGCTTTAAGGCCAAGGCTTCTTTGTCACCGTCTGCTTTTATCTGTTCTAATATTTTATCAAGTCCGGTCATAGCCGTATCTCCCATAAATTATTTTATGTTTGGAATACCAAATACTGCAAGAATTGAAACAAGCAAAGCTAAAATAGCGTATGTTTCTACCATTGCAGGCAGAATGATTGCTTTACCCATCTGGTCAGGCTTTTTTGCAACTGTTCCGATACCTGCAACTGCGCAGTTGCCCTGATGAATTGCAGAGAAAAGACCTGCGAAAGCGATTGGTAATGAAGCCGAGAAATAAAGAAGTCCCTGAAGCAGTGTTATGTCCTTAGGCTCGCCGATGATACCTGTACCTGTAAGGATTAGGAAAGCTACCAAAAGTCCGTAAATGCCCTGTGTAGCCGGAAGAAGCTGGAAAATAAGAACCTTACCGAAAAGTGACGGCTCCTCAGCTAAAACTCCCGATGCTGCAACGCCTGCCTTGCCAACACCGATTGCAGAACCGATACCTGCAAAAAATGTTGCGAATGCTGCACCTAAAAGTGCGAAAAACAAACCTGAATTCTGTAATAAATCTGCCATAATTAAAGCTCCTCCTTGATGTTATAATGCTTTGTATTTATTTTAAAGGGTTTAAACTCTCTGCCTCCACCCTCATAAAACTTACCGAAAAATTCAACGAACTGTAATCTGTTTGTATGAACATAAGCACCCAATGCATTAATGCCTATATTGATAGCATGACCGACTATAAATATAATTGAGAACAGTATAAGTCCCAAAACACTTCCGCCGAACATACTGCCTATCTGATTGAAAACCTGTGCGATTACACCTGTGGCAAGTCCGAGTGCCAACAGTCGGCTGTAGGATAAAATATCGCTTAAATAGCCTGTCGCTCCGTAAAGTCCGTATGCGCCCTTTAGCAGTCGCTTTACCGGATTTTTGCTTTCTCTGCCGGAGAAAAGTAAAATTATGACAGCTCCGACTAAAGCCATAATACCGCCGATTGTTAAAAACTGTGGCGGAAGAATAAAGCCTGCAATATCTTTCATCATATCAAGCGACAGTAACGCTAAGATACCACCCGACACAAGCAGATACCAGCTTAACACATCGTATATGAAATATTTAAAGTGACCGTTTCTTATGTGCATATAGCCCTGCAAGCCTAAGCCGAAGAACAGGTGGATTATGCCGAACAAAAATGCAATCATCAACATTCTCATCGGATCTGTTACGGGGTTAAACCACATCGGCGTTGTGATACCCGGGATAAGCGGAACCTGCTGTGGCGACATTCCTAAAAATGTCTGACATATAACGCTTACCGCATCGCCGAAAAAGCTGCCGAACATAAGTCCCCAGAACACTGTAGAAATACCGCAGTAAAAGAACATCTTGACTGCTTTTCTGAGCGACTGCTCCATATTTTTGAA
>CAMFTQ010000094.1 GCA_945988865.1 uncultured Anaeromassilibacillus sp. | reverse complement strand
ACATCTAAAATATAGCATTATTATAACATAAAAATGTGAACATTACCACCACCTTACCTACCTAAAACTATAAAAATATATTTTTCGATTTAATTTAATTAATGTTTACAAAAAGGTTTTCATAACTAAAATCAATAAAAATAGCATTGATACATCTTCCACACGATTACCTATCTTTCACACGAATACCCTTCTTTCACACGAATACCCATCTTTCACACGATTACTTTTATGCAATTATATTCAAAAGTCCTTATAAACGCAAAAACACCTCGGCAAAAAGTCAATCTGCCGAGGTGCTGTCATTTGTATTCGTGTGGAAGAAGTCAGAAAAGGCTTGAAAACAAGCACTTTAAAATTTAATCGGTGCAAAAAGAAAAGAACCGCAGTCTTGACACATTGTATCAAAATTGCGGTTCTTATTTGGTGGAGATGAGGAGAATCGAACTCCTGTCCGAAAAACGTTTGCTTTGGCTTTCTCCGAGTGCATTTGCCGATTTACATTCCCTTACTGTAGCGTTTGGCAACAAACTATACAGCTTGGTAGCCTCTGCTGTGTGACAGAAAATGAGGCGGTTCTCTGTTCACATTTACCACTGTTCGACGCCCTGTTTTAAGCCGTGGTGCTCTTAAAAAGGACGAGCTGTATTAAGCAGCTAAAGCAACTTTATTGTTGTCGTTTATTTTTAAAGTTGCGGATTTTATAGCGGTTCCGCACCGCTACTCGCTTACCAAAGGTCACATTCCCCGTCGAAACCTTTACATCCCCATATATTGAATTGTTTTAGCTGCAAAACACATTATGCCTTTCACACCTATGTCATTGACGATATGCTTACTGCTATTGTGTTTTATTGTGATTTGATCAGACTTTTCTTTGCTCCTTAAAAACTATAGCTGTGCTTATCAGGGCTGTGCCTTGATAAGCACTTAACTGCTATATGCAAATATTTACATCTGTTCAATCATTCTTATCTAATAAACGGATTACCTGAAGCGTTCCTTCATTGTGCGTTCTATGTCACGCTTTGCAGATTTTTCAGCCATATCGGCTCGCTTGTCATAGAGCTTTTTACCCTTGCACAAGCCCACCTGCACCTTTACTCTGCTGTCCTTAAAGTACAGACTAAGCGGAATAAGCGAATAGCCTGCCTGCTTTGTTATGCCGAAAAGACGCAGGATTTCTTTTTTGTGCATTAAGAGCCTGCGTACACGCATCGGATCTCTGTTAAATATATTGCCCTGTTCATACGGACTTATGTGCATACCGTTGACAAATATTTCGCCGTCAACTATTGAGCACCAGCTGTCCTTGAGGTTTACCCTACCCTGTCGCAGAGATTTAACCTCTGTACCGGCAAGCTCTATGCCCGCTTCAAGGCTTTCCTCAACAAAATAATCGTGATACGCTTTTTTATTCTGCGCTATCGTTTTTAAATTGCTCATTATATTTCGCTCCTGCCCTCAAGCGCTCTTGCAAGTGTAACCTCGTCTGTATATTCCAGATCACCGCCTACAGGAATACCGTATGCAAGACGTGTAACCTTTATTCCCATCGGCTTTAACAGCTTTGAAATATACATAGCCGTTGCCTCGCCCTCAACAGTCGGGTTTGTCGCCATAATAACCTCCTTGACCGTATCATCGGTCAGTCGGCTTAACAGCTCCTTTATTTTAAGCTGGTCGGGCGACACTCCGTTAAGCGGAGAAATTGCGCCGTGAAGGATATGATATGTTCCGTTGTATTCGTGCGTGTTTTCAAGCGCAATAGCGTCCCTTGGCGTTTCCACAACGCATATCTGCGATTTATCTCTTGCTTCGTTTCTGCAAACGGGGCAAAGCTCGCTGTCGGTGAAGTTACAGCAGACAGTGCAGTATTTCACCTTTTCGTGTGCGTCTGTGATTGCCTTTGCAAACTCGTCTGCCTGTGTTTTTGGCATATTAAGTACAAAATATGCAAGGCGCTGTGCTGTTTTGTTGCCTATACCCGGCAAACGCTCAAATTGCTCGACGAGCCTTGCAAGCGGAACTACGTTGTATGCAGCCATAATCAGAACAATCCCGGAATGTTGATTCCGCCTGAAATTTTCTCAAGCTTTTCTTCTTTTTCTGCCTTTGCGTTCCTGATTGCCTCGTTTACAGCGGCAAGAACAAGGTCGCTTAGCATCTCTACATCCTCCGGATCAACTACCTCCGGCTTGATTTCGATTGAAGATATTTCCATAGTACCCTTTACAGTTACAGTAACTGCACCGCCGCCTGCTGCCGCTGTGTAGTCCTTTTCTTCAAGCTCCTTTGTTACTGTATCCATATCCTCCTGCATTTTCTGTGCCTGACGTGCAAGCTGCTGAATGTTTCCTGCGCCGCCGCTGCCGTAGCCCTTTGGTAATCTTGCTTTCATATTTATTTCCTCCGTAATTTCAATATTCCTTTATTCTTGATTTTCTTGGTGAGCTTCTATTGTAACAGAAACTCCGTCGTTTTTCAAATCGTTTAAAAATCCTGCTAAGGGATCCTTAGGTTTTTCTTGCTGTTGAGGTTTTTTGTATGGCCCCAAGCGATAGACCTTGCCTGTGATTTCCTGTATTGCAACACGTATTTTTTCTTTTTGTGCAGACTGCTGCATAAGCCTGAACGGTATCTCGGTATCTGCTTCAATCAGAAGGTAGCCGCCGCTTGTGTACGCTCTTGTCCCCTCAAAGGAGGCGGCAATCGTGCGTGAGTACTGCTTCAGATTATTGATAACCTCCGGCCACTCGTTAAAAGGAACTGCGTTTTCGTAAATCGCTTTTGTATCAACAGGTCTGCGCTGTGCAGGTGTTGGTTCAGGCGGTGCTGTCACCTCGGGCTGTTGAATTTTTTTCTCTTTCTGCTCCGTCTTATTTGTCACCGCATCGGACTTTTGCACCGAACTTTTCTGCTCGTTATCTGCAAAAGTATTTTCCTCTGCTTTATCCTCTGTATGAGAAGTCAGAGCTTTTGTATAATCAGTGCTTTGGCTTTGAGCCTCTGCTGTCTGCTTTAGTGCTATACCCTTATTCACAGCCTTTTCAAGTGCTGACAATCTGCTTAAAATCGCTTCGTTTGTCACGTCAAGCTCGGGCGAGCACATCTTTACAACTGCCATTTCAAGCTCTGTGCGGTTGTTTGTACCCTTGCTCATTCGCTCAAAGCTACGCTGTAGAATATCCATAAAATAGATAATCTCGGACAGCGACAGATAGTCGCACTGCGACTGCGCCGCTTCATACTCATTATCGGACATAACAAGCATATCACGAGGATTTTGGCACGTTTTGATAATCATCAGACTGCGAAAATGTGAGCAAAGCTCTTCGCAAAGACGTGACATATCCTTTGAATTGCTGTGGAGCGTGTCAATTATCGAAAGTGCTTTAGCGCAGTTTTTATTGACGCAGCAATTTGCAAGCTCAAAAATATACGTGTTTTGCGCAAGGCCTGCCGCTTTTCTGACTGTTTCTGCATCAATGCTTTGTGAGATGCCTATGCACCTGTCCATAAGCGACAGAGCGTCACGCAACGCACCGTCTGCTATTGAAGCTGTCAGAAGTGCTGCTTCGTCAGTGATTGTCACATTTTCCTGCTGTGCAACGTACTTAAGCCTTTTTGCTATATCGTCAGGTGCTATTCTGCGAAAATCAAAACGCTGACAGCGTGAAAGGATAGTCGGCAAAAGCTTGTGAACCTCTGTTGTCGCAAGGATAAAAACAGCGTGTGACGGCGGTTCTTCGAGCGTTTTCAGAAGTGCGTTGAACGCATCGACCGTCAGCATATGAACCTCGTCAATTATATACACTCTGTATTGGCCCTTTGCCGGTGTGAAGTTAACCTCATCAATAATACTGCGAATATCGTCAATGCCTCGGTTGCTGGCGGCGTCCATTTCAACAACATCAAAAAAACTGCCGTTGTCGATTTCCTTGCAGTTTTCACATTCTCCGCAGGGGTTGCCGTCATTTGGATTAAGGCAATTAAGCGACTTTGCAAGTATTTTTGCACAGGAGGTTTTACCCGTTCCTCGTGAACCGGTGAACAGGTATGCGTGGCTTATTCTGCCGTTTTTAATTTCGTTTTTTAGCGTTACTGTTACCTGCGGCTGTCCACAAACATCGTCAAAGGTTTGCGGTCGCCATTTGCGGTACAAAACTCTATACATAGCTTACCACCTGTGACTAT
>CAMFTQ010000093.1 GCA_945988865.1 uncultured Anaeromassilibacillus sp. | reverse complement strand
ATGATAGGCGTTGACGGCGCTTTGTATAAGTCAATGGAATTCTGCGGTGAGGGTGTTAAATACTTAAATATTGACGACAGGCTTTGTATTGCAAATATGGCTATCGAGGCAGGCGCTAAAAACGGCATTTTCCCTGTTGACGATGTAACAAGAGAATACTGCAACGGCAGATTTCAAGGTACTGTTGTTGAATACACCGCTGATGATGACGCTGTTTATGACGAAACCTACGTAATAGATTTGTCAACACTTCGCCCGACTGTTGCTTTTCCGCATCTGCCCGAAAACACAAGAACAGTTGACGAGATAGGCGAAAAAGAGGTTAAAATAGATCAGGTTGTAATCGGCTCCTGCACAAACGGCAGAATTTCAGATTTACGTGCCGCCGCTTCTGTCTTAAAGGGCAAAAAGCTTGCAGACGGCGTGCGTTGCATTATCATTCCCGGAACACAGAAGGTATGGCTTCAGGCTATGCACGAGGGACTTTTTGATATATTTGTAGAGGCTGGAGCAGTTGTTTCTACACCGACCTGCGGACCTTGCCTTGGCGGTCATATGGGCATACTTGCCGCAGGAGAAAAGGCAATCTCTACCACAAACCGCAACTTTGTCGGCAGAATGGGACACGTTGACAGTGAGGTTTACCTTGCAAGTCCTGCTGTAGCGGCGGCTTCAGCCGTAACAGGCTACATCACAAACCCCGAAAAGATTTAAGAAAGTGAGGTTACTAAAATGATAGCTAAGGGTACAGTGCATAAATACGGCGACAACGTAGATACAGACGTTATTATTCCTGCACGTTACTTAAACACAGCCTCTCACAAGGAGCTTGCCGCTCATTGTATGGAGGATATAGACAAGGAATTTGTAAACAATGTAAAAGAGGGCGACATTATGGTTGCCGAAAAAAACTTCGGCTGCGGTTCATCTCGTGAACACGCACCAATCGCCATTAAGGCAAGCGGAATTTCCTGCGTAATAGCTTCAACCTTTGCACGAATTTTTTACCGCAACGCAATCAACATCGGTCTGCCGATACTTGAATGTGACGAGGCGGCAAAGGATATAAAGTCGGGCGATGTTGTATCTGTCAATTACGACACAGGCGTTATCACAAACGAAACAACAGGCAAAACGTATCAGGCAGAGCCTTTTCCGCAGTTTATTCAGAACATTATCGAAAAGGGCGGACTTATCAACTCGATTATGTAATTTGTTAAGTATCATAAACCGGCAGGGCATCGGCTCTGCCGGTTTTCATAAGTGCGATTATGTGCGTTTATTTACAGACTGTATCACGCAAAAATCGCTTAACCTCTTTACAAATTAACCTCACAGCGTTATAATAGTGTATATAAATTTTTGTAATAATATAAAAATATTGTAAAACTAATACACAGGAGGTAATTAAAATGAATCGTTTAAAGGACAAGGTTGCAATAGTTACAGGCGGTAACTCAGGTGTAGGCGCTGCTACTGCAAAGCTTTTCGCCGCAGAGGGTGCTAAGGTTGTAATTACTGCAAGACGTAAAGAGGCTCTTGAAAAGGTGGCTGAGGAAATCACATCGGCAGGCGGAGAGGTTCTGGCAATTTCTACAGATATTTCAAAGCCTGAGGATCCCGAAAGACTTATGCAGGCAGTTATGGACAAGTACGGCAAAATCGACGTGCTTGTAAATAACGCAGGTATTTTAGAGGAGGGCTTAAAGCCTATCGACCGCTTTACAGATGAGGACTTAGACAGAATTGTTGACACAAACCAGAAGGGTACAATGCGCTGTATGCGTGAGGCGGCAAAGAGAATGAAAGAGGGCGCGTCTATCATTAACGTTGCGTCTGTTGCAGGCGTTGTAGGCTGCGGCGGTGCGGCTTACGTTTCGTCAAAGGCTGCCATTGTCGGCATTACACGTCATACGGCTCTGCGTTTTCAGAAGGATAAAATCCGTTGCAACGCAGTATGCCCCGGCACTATAGTTACTCCTATGGTAGCAAGTATGAATCCTGCCGCACTTGACCCCGATATGTTCGGCGCTATGATGACGCACAGTGACGTAAAGGCTCAGCCCTGTATGCCCCAGGATGTTGCTAATATTCTTTTGTTCCTTGCAAGCGATGAATCAAGGGCAATTACAGGTCAGATTCTTGTAACAGATTTCGGTAGTAACCTGTAAAAACAGTAAAACTTCACAAAATACAGAAAATATAAGAATTATACTTGCATTTTTTAAAATGCGGTGGTATAATAATCAAAGTAAAATATGCTAAGGTAAAGGAGTGGGTTGCAAAGCCCGCTCCTTTGTTTATGAAAGAGAGTATTGAAAGGATGAGCATATGGCAAAGAAAAAAGGCGGAAATACAGTAAATGCCGTTTGGCAGCTTGCCGAGCCGATTGTAAAGGAGCTTGGCTTACAGCTTTGGGACGTGCGATTTGTCAAAGAGGGCACAGATTGGTTTTTGCGTATTTTCATTGACAAAGAGGGCGGTGTAGGCATTGACGACTGCGAAAGCGTTTCAAGAGCTATTGATAAACCGCTTGACGAGCTTAACCCCATTGACACAGCGTACTGCCTTGAGGTATGCTCGCCGGGCATTGAACGTGAGCTTATTCGTGACGAGCATTTTGAAGCGTTTATCGGCGCAGATATTAAGGTCAAGATGATAAGACCGCTTGACGGAATAGGCAAGGAGTTCGGCGGTGTGCTTGACGGCTACGAAAGCGGTGAGGTTTTTATAACAGACCACAGCGGAGAAAATCACGTAACAATCAACAAAAAAGACGCAGCTTGGATAAAGCTTGATGATTTTGACTGATAACGATATATATTGAAAGGAATGATTGGAAAAATGAATAATAAGGAATTGTTTTTAGCCTTAAAGGCTTTTGAGGTGGAAAAGGGTATCTCGACAGATTATATGATCGAGCAGATCAGCAAGGCTATCGTTATTGCCTGCAAAAACACATACGGCGGCAACGAAAATGTGAGGATTTTAATGGATCCCGAAAAGAATACATTTGATGTAAGGCTTGTTAAAACTGTAGTAGAAAATGTAGAAAATCCAAACTTTGAAATATCTCTTGAGGACGCTAAGCAGAAGAAGAAAAGAGCAGAAATCGGCTCTGAAATCGAAATCTCGCTTGACCCGAAGCAGTTCGGCAGAATTGCCGTTCAGACAGCAAGAAGCGTAATTCGTCAAGGTATTCGTGACGGAGAAAAGGGTCAGGTTATTCAGGAGTTCAAGAGCAAGATTCAGGAGGTTGTAACAGCCGTTGTCGAAAAATTCGACATAGTTTCAGGCTCTGCCGTAATCAGAGTAGGCAAATCTGACGTAGTTCTGCCGAAAAGCGAGATGATAGGATTAAAGAATCTTAAAGAGGGCGACCACATCAAGATTTATGTTGCGGGAATTAAAGAAACAGAAAAAGGCCCTCGTGCTACAATCTCAAGATCACACCCTGATTTTGTAAAGCGTCTGTTTGAAGCAGAGGTTCCCGAGATATATGACGGCATTGTAGAAATCAAGTCTGTATCACGTGACGCAGGCGAGCGTTCAAAAATGGCTGTTTACAGCAAGGACGAGAGCATTGACGCAGTAGGTGCGTGTATAGGCGCAAGAGGTGCCAGAGTAAACGCAGTTGTTGAGGAATTAGGCGGAGAAAAAATCGACATCGTAGAGTACAGTGATGATCCTGTTAAGTATATATCGGCGGCACTTTCACCGGCAAATGTAATAAGCGTTACACTTGATCCAAACGGAGAAAAAACCTGCAAGGTAACAGTACCCGACAGCCAGCTTTCTCTTGCAATCGGCAATCAGGGACAAAACGTCAGACTTGCCGTAAGACTGACAGGCTGGAAGATTGACATTCGCCCTGAAAGCGGTTTCTTCGGCGAGGACGACGAAGAAGAGGATACACTCGATTTTGCCGAGAAAAAAGAAGAAACAGTAGAGCTTGACGAGGAGTAATATAAATCACAGTCAATACATTTGCGCTAAGGAGGAAAAGCGTATGCACCAAAGAAAAATTCCGATGAGAAAATGCACAGGCTGTAATGAAATGAAGCCAAAGCAGGAGCTTGTGCGTGTTGTAAAGTCGCCTGACATTAAAGACGAAAACGGTAACATAACTCAAAAAGGAACGGTTTCGCTTGACTTAACAGGCAAAAAATCGGGCAGGGGCGCATACATGTGCAGAAGCCTTGATTGCTTGCAAAAGGCAAGAAAGGCAAGGCGGTTTGAAAGAGCCTTTTCTATGCAAAT
>CAMFTQ010000092.1 GCA_945988865.1 uncultured Anaeromassilibacillus sp. | reverse complement strand
CCTCAAACGGTAAGGTGGTAGCCGCCAATATGTGGGGCAAGGCAAAGACCGTTTCGCAGATAATTGCAATAGCCGTCACGTTTGCTTTGCAGTATATTGCAGAGCTTATGACTATGAGCATAATACCCGTATCAGCAGACGTTTTAAGTCAATGTACCCTTGTGTTTTACATAGTAAGCAACGTCTGCCTGTGGGTTTCGGCAGCACTTGCGCTGATTTCGGGTATAATATATATTAAAGACAACAGAGAATTTATAAAGACTATCTGACGAATTGTCAGACTGGAGCTGAGATTTTGTTTAAGCATCTGAAAGCAGACCTTGATTCTTTTATGGAGCGAGATCCGGCAGCAAGAAACAGGTTTGAAATATTCTTTCTGTACTCAGGCTACAAGGCGGTGCGTTCGTATCGCTTTGCAAACTTTTTGTATAGACACAACTTAAAATTTCTGGCTCGCTGGGTTTCACAGCGCAGCCGTCATAAAACAGGCATAGAAATTCACCCCGGCGCTACAATCGGCAAGGGACTTTTTATAGACCACGGTATGGGCGTTGTTATCGGCGAAACTACGGTAATCGGCGACAACTGCACAATCTATCAGAACGTTACGCTCGGCGGTACAGGCAAGGACCACGGCAAGCGTCACCCGACGCTCGGAAACAACGTGCTTGTCGGCGCAGGCGCTAAGGTTTTAGGTCCGTTTACTGTCGGTGATAACGCACGAATTGCGGCAGGCGCTGTTGTTCTCAACGAAATTCCGCCAAACTCAACGGCTGTCGGTGTGCCGGCAAGAGTAGTAAAGACTAACGGCGTTAAGCTTGGAACTCTTGACCATATACATTATTCCGACCCTGTGGCACAACAGCTTTGCAAGCTTGAATACGAGATTGAACAGCTCAAAAAGAAACTGGAGGAAAAGTAATGCAGCTTTATAATACATTAGGACAGACAAAACAGGAGTTTATCCCCCACGAGGGCAACAGGGTAAATATGTATACCTGCGGTCCTACGGTTTACCACTATGCGCACATTGGCAATTTAAGAACGTATATAATGGAGGACGTGCTTGAGAAGTATCTGCGTTACAGCGGTTATGACGTAAAGCGTGTAATGAATATTACAGACGTAGGACACCTGTCAAGCGACGCCGATACAGGCGAGGACAAGATGCTTGCCGGTGCAAAAAGAGAAAACAAAAGTGTGCTTGAAATTGCAAAGTTTTACACAAACGCATTTTTTGACGACTGCAAAAAGCTCAACATCAAAACTCCCGATGTTGTAGAGCCTGCCACAGGCTGTATTGATGAATTTATAGAGATGGTTTCTACACTGCTTGAAAAGGGCTATGCCTACGAGGCAGGCGGTAATGTTTATTTTGACACATCAAAGCTCAATTCCTACTACGTTTTCGGCAATCAGAACGAGGACGACCTTGCTGTCGGTGTTCGTGACAGCGTTGAGGAGGACTCTAATAAGAGAAACAAGTGCGACTTCGTTTTATGGTTTACAAAGTCAAAGTTTGAGGATCAGGAGCTTAAATGGGACAGTCCGTGGGGCTTAGGCTACCCCGGCTGGCATATTGAGTGTTCGGCTATAAGCATTAAAAACTGCGGTGAGTACCTCGACATTCACTGTGGCGGTGTTGACAACGCTTTTCCGCATCACACAAACGAAATTGCACAAAGCGAAGCGTATTTAGGTCACAAGTGGTGTAACTATTGGTTCCACGTTCTGCACTTAAATGACGCACGTGGCAAGATGAGCAAGTCAAAGGGCGGATTTTTGACTGTATCTTTGCTCGAAGATAAGGGATATGACCCGATTGTTTACAGAATGTTCTGCCTGCAATCTCACTATCGCAAACCGCTTACCTTTAGCTTTGAAAGCCTTGACAATGCGTCAGTTGCTTACAACAAGCTGACATCAAGAATTGCCTCCTTAGCACCGCAGGGCGAACCTGATTTGCAGTCGGCACAGCCGTATCTTGACAGCTTTAAGGCGGCTATGGATAACGACCTTAACACTTCACTTGCGCTTACAGAGGTTTACAATGTGCTTAAGGCTGATATTACAGACGCAACAAAGGTGTACCTGATTGAAAAATTCGACTATGTTCTCGGTCTTGATTTGTTAAATCCAAAGAAAAAGGAGCAAAAAAGCGATGACGCTCTTACAAAAGAGATTGAGGATTTAATCGAAAAGAGAACTCTGGCAAGACAAAACAAGGACTGGGCAACAGCCGACAGTATTCGTGACCGATTAAAAGAAATGCACGTAGTTGTAAAGGATACTCCAAACGGCATAGAGTGGCATATAGAAAATTGATAGTATTTTAACTTTTTTAATTATTCCTCCCCTTGAAAAAAGGGGAGGTTTTTGCTATATATCGCTAAAAAGCTATATTTTTTCTGACAACTGCTATATATGTTGTTGCTTTTTTAGCCAAAAAGTATTATACTTAAAGTGTATGGGTATGTTTTCTAAAAAATATATTTTTAAGGGGTGTTTATTATGAACAACGGCAAAATTCTAATCGTTGACGACGACCTGAACATCTGTGAATTATTAAGGCTTTACATCGCAAAGGAAGGCTACAACGTAGTTACGGCAAATGACGGTGAGCAGGCTGTTGAGGCTTTTAATCTGGAACAGCCTGATTTGGTGTTGCTCGATGTAATGATGCCTAAAATGGACGGCTGGCAGGTGTGCAGAGAAATCAGAAAGACTTCTGACTGTCCTATCATTATGCTCACAGCTAAGAGCGAGGTGTTCGACAAAATCTTAGGTCTGGAGCTTGGCGCAGACGATTACATCATAAAGCCGTTTGAAGCAAAAGAAGTAATTGCCAGAATAAGAGCAGTGCTTCGCAGAACAAACCTTTCTCAAAAGGATAAAATCCGTGAGGTTTCGTGGGACAATCTGTCAATAAACCTTACGAATTACGAGCTTAAGGTTAAGGGAAAGACGGTTGTTGCTCCGCCAAAGGAAATGGAGCTTTTGTTCCACTTGGCAAGCAACCCTAACAAGGTTTTCACACGTGACCAGCTTCTTGACGAGGTATGGGGCTTTGACTATTACTGTGACAGCAGAACGGTAGACGTGCATATAAAAAGAATCAGAGAAAAAATTGACGGTGCCTCCGAACAATGGGAGCTGCGTACCGTCTGGGGCGTAGGCTACAAATTTGAGGTTAAGAAATAATTTTCCGAGGTAATCTAAATGCGCAATTCCATCTTAAAAAGAAACCTGTTAATAAGCCTGGGTTCGCTTGCACTCAGCTTTATTATACTTGGCAGTATTCTGACCTTTATAATAAGTCTGAATTGGGAAAACTCAAAGAAAAATACCCTTTCGGAAAATACTATTAAAATGTCAGAGTTCTTAACAACCTCCACTGACGTTAATAATGACAGCATCAAACCGGAGGATCCCGAGCTTTTATCAGAGGTATTAAGTGATTTTTCAGAGATAAGCGAGTGTGATTTGCTCTACTCCGATAAGGACGGCAAAATTATCTTTTCCACTTCGGTTTATGATAACAACTACACAGACAAATCTGTCAGCGCCCGTTTTCTGAAAAAAATCGGCAGTAATTATTATGAAAAATCAGATTGCTACGGTTTTTTTGATGAAACATACCTTATTTCGGCAAAGCCCTATATTCACGGCGATGAAACTATCGGTTATTGCTTTGCGGCTGTTAAGGAATCTGACATCGGAAATGTTACACTCCCTATTATAATCACCTTTGTCTGCTCGGCACTTTTTTCCTTTGGTCTTATGGGTATTATGATATACTTCTTTTCGGCTCATTCGCTGAAGCCACTGAAAGAAATGTCAGAGGCTGCAAAGGCTTTTGCTATGGGTGACTTTTCAAGCCGTGTTTCTGCAAACTCCTATGACGAGGTAGGCGACTTGGCACGTGCCTTCAATGAAATGGCAGATTCCATGTCAAATTCAGAGGCTCTTCGCCGCAGCTTTATTGCAAACGTATCACACGAGCTTAAAACTCCGATGACTACAATAGGTGGATTTGTTGACGGTATTCTTGACGGTACAATACCGCAGGAGCAACAATTCAGCTATCTTAACACAGTATCAAACGAGGTCAAACGACTTTCACGTCTTGTTACGTCAATGCTGTCTATATCAAGAATTGACTCGGGAGAATTAAAGCTCAAAAAATCCTCATTTAACTTGACGAATATTGTTATTCAGACGCTCTTCTCTTTTGAACAGATTATAGAAAACAAATACCTTGA
>CAMFTQ010000091.1 GCA_945988865.1 uncultured Anaeromassilibacillus sp. | reverse complement strand
AGCTCATTTCAAGCCTTGATGATGAGGAAATTTCAAAATGGCTTCCTGTGTGCCGTGACTGCATAAATTATATCGAAAGCAAGGTTTTGGATAAATCATATCTTGAAATTTACAGCGAGAGATTATGCTTTGGTGCGGCGGTACTGTTTTACTACAATTACAGCATCTATAATCCCGACAACAGTATAGAAGGCTTTAAGGCGGGCGATATTCAGATTTCTTTGCATAACACAGCAGAGTATGCCAAAAATCTCTGGAACAGCGAGAAAGAAAGGCTTAGCGATATTCTTGATTTTTCTGATGAAAAAGAAAAGCAGAGTTTGTCGGAAAATGATAAGGACGCTTTCTTCTTTAAGGGAGTGATTGCGTGAATATAGTTAGGGCGATTGCTTCTTCAATAAAAAGATTTGGCAACAGCGTGACCGTAAAAAACGGTGAAAAAAGTGCAAGGCTTAGGTGCTTTATTGAACCGCTGAGGTATAAAAACAAAATGTACCTAAACGGCGTTATGCTTGAACCCGGCTACTTTGACGGCGGTCATTACCTTTTTATCTCATCAGACAGCTCTGTTTTTGACGGCGGATATGACAAGGCGGTTATTAGTATGGGTGACGACAGCTTTATTATAAAAAGACTTGAACGCTATAGGGCTTTTGACAAGGTTTTGTATATATGGGCAGTCTTAACGCCGTATATCGGTATGACGGAGGATGATTATGACAGCGATTGAAGTGTACATACAACAGCTTGTATCAAATATTAAAAGGGATAGCTTTTTTAGTACGACAAGATTTTTAAGGGAATACACAGAGAAAAAAATAGAAAGTCCCCTTGTTGATTTTTTAGTAGTTACAGCGCTTAAAAGTGAAAAAGAAAAACGCAGTTTTTTAGGCGGAAAGCTTCAGCAAAACGCAAGAATTGCCTTTAGTATTTATGCGCCCCCTGAGAAAGGGGGCAGGGGACTGCTTGAAATGTCGCTTAGATTAAAGGAAGCGATAAGAAAAGCCGATACAGAAAGGCTTGTGACAAGCACAGAGATTTCTCCGACAGAATTTAATCAGAATATAAAGGCGATAACAAGAAAAGTGTATGCAGATCTTCTGTATTGCGATGAGGGGGAGTAATGTGATATACAGCTTAGAAACAGGTGGCAGTGTTACAGTAACACAAAAGGGCGTCGGCTGTGAATATGTATTAAAAAACGTAACAAAAATTGAAACCGAAAGAAAAAAGCACAGCTATGAAATAAAAGAAATTTTGTCTGATGAAATAAAGGCTGATGTTTCACTTGATAACGAGTATGTTATAAAGCTCTTTAAGCTAAAGGACAGGCAAGGCTTTATATTTGAAAACAGCGAGTTTGAGCTGATTATCAGATATGAAAACGATGTTGACGTTTATTCACACTGTCAGCTTGCAGCATTTCAAAACAGCATTGCAGGTAACGACTGCATCGAAGAAATATACACGATAAAGGCAAAACGCTATGACCATATAGGCGGATATTAAAGAAAGGGTGAGTGATTTGGAAGATAATATATTAAACGGCGATGTCGCTGCGTCAATGGATAATATCGTTTATGATGATATGCTTGCAGAGCAGATAAGCGAAATTTTTGAGCGTGACAGTCGCAGATACAGCCGAGCGCTCACAGATGAGCAGGAGGCAAAAATACTGTGATACTTGCAACAATGCGCTTTAAAGGCTACACGTGGCATCACAACCCGAAATACCTTGAAATAAATGACGAAAAAACTTCAAAGGAGCTGAAAATTCCGTACGGGGCAGCGGTGCTTCAGAGCCTTGGCAGAAAAAGCAGAACGGTAAAGGGTATTGCGGAGCTTTACGGCAACGATTGCCTAAAGCAGTATGACGAGCTTTACAAAATTTACCGAAAGGGTGGCGGCGGTATGCTGTCGCTGCCCGAATTACCTCCGTTTTACGCAGAGCTTGTAAGCCTTAAAATGAAGGCACAGACAACGCCAGATGTAATCGAATACAGCTTTGTTTTTAAGGAGCGTATGCAGGACAATATTAAGCAGACAAAGGAAATGTTCTACACCGTAAAAAAGGACGGAGAAAATCTGTGGGATATTGCGTACGATTTTGACACAACTGTTGATGAGCTTGTGCGACTGAACACTCAGCTTAAGTACCCCGATGAGCTTAAAAAGGGAGAAAGGATACGTTTGTATGATACTAAAAGCTACTGATACAAAGGACAATGAAATAACGCTTTATAATCTGATGAAGGTAACGCTTAATCAGGATGTAGATGTTCCTGCCGATGAGCTTGTTGTGGTAATACCCTACTATGAACAGCTGGGCGAGCTTGTAACAATAGAGATGCTTACCGATGATAATAATTTGATTTTCAGCGGTGTTGTTGATGAACAGCTGACGGTTATCAAGGATGACGGCTGTGTTATTAAAATTACAGCACGAAGTAAGGCTGCACTTTTGCTTGACAACGAAGCTATACCTGCTAATTACAGAATGCCTACCGATTATCTGATTTGCTCAAAATACGTTTCCTCCTTTAACATAGATTGTGCAGATATAAAGGGCATTTCTTACAGAGGTGATTTTACTGTTTCTAAGGGCGATACTCATTGGCAGGCGTTAAACAGCTTTTGCAAAAACCTTTACGGCAAAAGTCCGAAAATCACATCAAAGGGTGTGCTTTATATGGGTGGCTTGAAAAATGACGAAGTGATGACCTTTTCAAATTCTGACGAAAACGGCAGACGGTATATGTACTTATCAGAAAATATAAAAAGGTGCAATATAATCTCAAACGTCCTTGTAAAAACAAGTCAGGAGGGTGGCTATGACGTAAATGTTGAGAGTAAAGAGGCTAAGGAAAGAAAAATAAACAGCCGCCGTATAGTAAACGGAACGCTTTATAATACACCGATGTCCTGCGCAGACAGAATGATAGAACGCTCAATAGAGGACAGCTATCAGATTGTTTTAACCTGTGACGGCTGTCTTGCAGATGTGCTTGGAGCGTCAGCCGTTATAAAAGATTTTGCGCCAAAGGTAAACGGCTCTTTGTATATAAGCAGAATAAAATATACGCTCAGTGCAGGCAAAGAAGCTACCCTGCTTGTACTGAGCAGAAAAAACAGCGAGGTGTGATAAATGTGGCTTTTAAATTATGTAACGCAAAATTCAATAAAAAAGTCAGACGCAGTAAGAGGCAGTGTTTCACAGACAGGCAACACGGCTGTATCTGTAAACGCATCGTCTGAGCATAGAGAAATCCCTGTTGCAGCACCGTTTGGTATTGCGTATGTTCCGCCTGTCGGAGAAGAGTCTGTTGTACTGCCTGTAGCAGACGGTGAAATATGCCTTGGAGTTATTGCGCAGAACAAACAGCTTTCACCGGGCGAGCTTATGCTTTACTCATCGGGCGGAGCGTATATTTACCTTAAAAATGACGGAACTGTTGAAATAAACGGAAAGCAGGTGTGAGCGTAATATGGACGCAGAAATAAAAAACGGAGATGTTTCGCTTCTCTCATTTGGCGATACGGTAAGGCTAATCGGTGATGATGAATTACTGCAAAGAGTTAAAATTGCAGGAACAGTCAGAAAGGGCAGCTTTGTGTATAACAAGGAGCTTGGAAACGAAGCGTACAAAATAGATAAATCAGACGAAAAAGCACTTAAAACAGCACAGCTGTTGTTAAGCGAAGCCTTGGCGCAAATTCCGAATGTGCAGATTAAGGCAACGGAAATTACGGTATATGAAAACAACAGTATTGCAATAAAAGCAGAGGTCAGCTGCAACGGCAATACAAAGGAAATTACTTTGGTTATGTAGGGTGAGAAAATGATAACGTATGATGAAATTTTGCAGAGAATGAAAACGGCGTATAAAGAAAAATCAGGCTTTGATATTTCTGAGGAATCGGACATCGGTATTCGTATGCGTGTTTTGTCGGGCGAGCTTTACAAGACGGCTGTCAATATTGAGTGGCTGAAAAATCAGATGTTTCCGCAGACAGCTACAGGCGAACAGCTTGATAAACACGCACAGCTAAGAGGTATCACACGAAAGACGGCAACAAAATCAGAGGGCTTTGTTATGTTCGGAATAAACGAGGCGGTCAATGTGAATATCAGAATACCAAAGGGGACTGTTGTGGCAACAGCCGACACATCACCTGTGTTGTTTGAAACGCTGTATGACGCAACTATTATTTCCGGCAGACTGACAGCCGGTGCTGATGTGATATGCCTTGAGAGCGGAGCAAAGGGAAATGTAAAGCAGGGCA
>CAMFTQ010000090.1 GCA_945988865.1 uncultured Anaeromassilibacillus sp. | reverse complement strand
AGTAAACGTTTCTTCTGTTTTATTCTTTTTGTTAAACAACTTGGTTTCCTCCTGTTTATTAGTGTAGGATTATTTGTCGCTTATGCTATCGGCTGATTGTTTTCGTCAGTTCCGTTAAAAGTGAGCGCTACCGTAAGCTGTGCGTTCTGAATGTCGTCGTCGCACTGCGGGTCTTCGCCCTCTATCCATACTCTTACCATTACTCTTTTCGGCGACAGCTTATCAAGGTGAACAATGCGTGTTCCGTTTGAGTAATTCATAGGCTTTGAAATATCAAAGGTTGACTGATTAGCAACCGGTGTACCCTTGTTAGGCTCGTAAATCTTTGTTGTATCATCAACAGGCTCAAAGCTGACTCTGACTGCGTTTACAACGTCTGATTTTATACCTGTTTCTGTAGTGGTAACAGACGTACCCGGCATATTCTGATCCTCAATGCCCTCTGTCGTCAGGTGAACGTACATTTCTTTGCTTGCTATAAAGTAAATAGGAAATTCAAGGTAGCCGCCTGTATTGCCGGCTCGCTGGGCGTTCTTCTGCGTAAACAGCTTTATGCCGTCGCTTGAGGTGAGAGGGTCAAGCAGAACCTTGTTTATCTCTGTTTCAGAGCTTCTCAGATACTGATTTACCATTTCATTTGTCAGCACCTTGTAGTACTTTGAAATATCAGTACCCAGATCCTCAATCGCAAGTCTTAAATCTGCACCTGTGGTGACTGTCATTTCAAGGTTATCAACAGCCGAAAAGGTATTGAGTGTAAACCAGGCAAGAGTTGCGGTTGCAAGCGAAAGCAGTGCAAACAGCAACAGCAGAACCGCTGTTTTCAGCTTTACTCTGCTTTTGTATTTTTGGAATTCTACCGCTGTATTTTCATCAGAAACCGTAATTCTATTATCCATCTTCTAAGCTCAACCTCACAGCGTCATATATCGTAAAATAAAAAAGGCTATACAGCCATTCTTGTTCTTCATATGTATTATAGTACACAGTTCACAATTTAGTCAACTGTTTTTTAACAATTTTTTAATATTTAAACTAATTTTTAAACTGCCGAAAATGGCACAAATTTCATTTTTGTAATCATTTTATGTTTATATTTCACAAATTATTATTCCAAAATATGTTAAAAACTACCTATTGCCTTATATGTTCTGTTTAATATAACCGTTATATTTTGTTTAAATCGCCAAAAAATTATAACACTTCCGCTTCATTTATAAATACGTCTGTTTGTTATTATTTTTTACAAGCGTACATATCCTTTACGGGGTGAATTATATGAAGCTTCTTATTTTAACAAAAAGAAATCTTATTACTGCATTCTGCTGTCTGGCTGTCGGTGTTACTGCTCTTGCTGTGGGCATCAGCTCTGCATTTTCTGCCGTTTCGGCTGCAAGTACAGACAGGGTTATTCCTATTTACTGCGTTGAAAAGGACGAAAAGGTAGTTTCTATCTCTTTTGACGCCGCATGGGGAAACGAGCAGACTGAAACACTGCTTGATATTCTTGACAAATACAAGGTGAAAACTACCTTTTTCCTTGTAGGTCAGTGGGTAGACAAATTCCCCGATTCTGTTAAGGAAATAGCCAAAAGGGGTCACGACGTGGGCAACCACAGCAACACACATCCGCATATGACGCAGCTGTCAACCGACAAAATGAAAAGTGAAATTTCAGCCTGCAACGAAAAAATCAAAAAGCTTACAGGCAAAGAAGCTACGCTGTTTCGTCCTCCATACGGCGATTACAATAATAATGTTGTAAATGCCGTCAAGGAATGCGGTATGTACTGCGTTCAGTGGGACGTTGACAGCCTCGACTGGAAGGACCCGACGCCGCAGCAGATGGTGCAAAGAATAAAGAGCAAAATCAGCAACGGATCTATCATACTTTTGCACAACGGTGCAAAGAACACTCCCGAGGCTCTGCCGTTGATAATTGAGGCTATTCAGTCAGAGGGATACAAGATAGTACCTATTTCACAAATTCTGCCAAAGGGCGAGTACACAACAGACCACGAGGGCAGAATGCACATAGTGACGGCATAAAAAGCTGCGACATAACCATTAGTCGGTTGTGTCGCAGTTAAACTATATCTATTATAATAATTCTTAACCTATATTAAATCAAACATAGCTTTCGGGATCAAGTCTTTCTCCGCCGCAGCTTATCTCAAAGTGCAGGTGAGCGCCTGTTGAATCGCCTGTTGAGCCTACCGCCGCAATCAGATCACCCTGAGCAACCTCTTGTCCGTCAGAAACGTAAAGCTCACTGCAGTGACCGTATAATGTTTCGTAGCCGTTGCCGTGGTCGATGATTACGTAGTAACCGTAGCCGCTGCTGTCATAGCCTGCCCAAGTAACTGTTCCGCCGTCTGACGCTACTATGTCCTGTCCGTGAATTCCGCTGTCAGAGATATCAATGCCGTAGTGGAATGTTCCCCAGCGTGGGCCAAAAGGACTTGTAATGCTTGTTGTGTAAGGTACGGGCCATGTGAATGAGCCTGCTGAATAGCCCTTTGCCGGTCTTTCCTTTGTGCCTATTGTGATAATCTGATTTACAGCCGACTTTGTTTCGCCCTCGCTTACAAGGTTAGAGGCAACCTCTTCACCGTTTATATAAGATACTCTCTTAACGGTAGTGAATACTCCGTTTGCGCCCTTTTGAGTTACCTCTTCATAATCGTCATATTCGCTGTCGTCATACCTGTACTCTGTTTCAAAGTCAATGCTTCTTGTTGTTGTAACGTCTGCTGTGGCTGAAACTTTAATTTTGTCTGCCACCTTATTTGCAAGCTGTTCGGCTGTGAGAACAAAATCTTCGCCGTAGCTGCCCTGAATAACCTTAATTTCGCTGAGCTGCTCTGCCTGTACGTTTTCGCCGTTAACTTCACTGTACTGAGCAACGAGCTTATCAACGATATTGTTAATTTCGTCCTTGTCACTCATAGAACCGACCAGAACACCGTCAATGTAAAGACCGAACAGTGCGTTTTTGTCCGACACCTCATCTGCAACCTCTAACATCTGCGTCTGTGGCAGACTTGTCTGCTCTATTGCCTTTTCAAATCCGCCTGATACAACGTCGTTTGCCGTCTGTAAAACTGCGTTAGTCAGAATTACCGTATCTGTGCTTTCTTCTGCTGACGCACTTGCGTCTATATGTGACGTTACGCCAAAGCAGATTAAAGCAGAAAGAACTGTTGCAACTGCCGGAACTGTGAATCGGGCAACGGATTTTCCTGTTTTTTCAGAAGATATAAGGGTTTTAAAGAAGGTTTTTACACCCTTAACCGCATTTACATTATCTACCGCCTTGTTTGCGGCTATTGAAATATCTTTGCCTGCTCTTTTTAAAAATCTTTTGAGCTTCTTTGTAAATGTCTTAGTTTTCTTGATTGATTTTTTGCTTTTAATTGACAACTGCTCAAGTGTTTTATAGCCGTCTGTTGTGATAAAGCTTATGTCCTTTATTTTTCTCAAAACGTAAAACTCCTTACTTGTAACAAATTTGTTACCGTCAATCTGCCATTTATTATACCAAACTGTAACAAAAATGCAACCTTTTACGGGTAATTTCGGAGCTTTGCCCATAAACGTCAGGAGTTATTTTATTTCTTTATTGATATTAACCATAAAAATTATACTCTAAGTTTTCAACTTTTAAGTTTTTCAACACTTCGTAATATTCTTTTAAAGCCTTATTTGCGCCCGTTACATCGTGTTCAAGGTAATTTCCGCATTCCTGTGCGGTATTTCCGGGTATGTCGCCCTGATGGTTTATGCACTTTAAAACAACGTCCTTTACAAGTGTAAGGCTTTCGCTGTCAGACAGATTTCTGACAAGAAAATAAAAGCCTGTTCTGCACCCCATCGGCCCGAAATAGATAACGTTTTTGCTTTGCTCGCTGTTTCGTGCATACGTTGCAAAAAGATGCTCTATCGTGTGCATAACAGGGTTTGGCAGAAACGGCGGTGTGTTAGGCTTTACAAAGCGTAAATCGTATGTTCTTATGTCGCCGTCAACACGTGACAGGTACATTCCCGGCATCAGCTTATTGTGGTCAACGCAAAAGCTCGTAATTCTGTTAAGCTCGTCCATTTTGTCATTTCCTTTCATATATACATCTGATTATTGACAGAATAACACAAAATCATTCCTATGTAAATGAAAACAAGAAAATAAGCGGTTACAATTTTTGCACAATTATTGAATAACACCTCTGCTGATAGTATAATTATAATGTATAAAATATTGCGTTATGGTTGTGATGTTATGACTGCAGAC
>CAMFTQ010000089.1 GCA_945988865.1 uncultured Anaeromassilibacillus sp. | reverse complement strand
ATCGGCATCAATCCCGATACAGACGAGCGTTTTATCTCAAAGGGCGGTAAATCTGTTATTGACGGACTTTTATCCTTTGAGTGTAATGACGGAGGCTTTAGTTATGACAACAGTATGGATAAATCATTTATGAGCGGTGCAAACGACCAGGCACTTGAAGCGCTTGTTGCCTACTACAGACTTCTGACTAATCAGACATCACTGTTTGACTTTTCTGATGTTTACAATATAGAGCCGATTACAGGTGACGCAGACTGTGACGGCAAATTGACCATAAAGGACGTAACATCAATTCAAAGACATATTGCAGAAATCACTGCTTTATCGGAGCAGGGCAAAATCAATGCCGAGGTAACAGGCGATGGTAAAATAAATATTTCGGACGCTACAAAAATTCAGTATATGCTCGCTTCATAAGAAAACTTAGGACAGATAGTATGAAAATCTTAAACCGGTTTTTAGCCCTAATCATAATTTCATCAGCCTTAATTTCCTCACCGCTGACATTAGCAAGCGGTGGGGAAGACTTGTCTTATAAGCATACAAAAGAGCAGATTTTAAAAGCTGCCGAAAAAGCGGTTAATTACACAAAAGAAAAATACAGCAACGGTGAAATCCTGTTTACAGGCGATTTTTTACAAAATGCCGGCTCTGTTGTAGGCGACTGGTATGCAATAGCGCTTAACAGATTAGGCTTTTGTGATGATTATAGCGCATACCTGAACGCTCTAAAGGATAACGTAACAGAGCGTTACAAGGACGAGGGAAGGCTAAGCTCACAAAAGGCGACAGAGTGGCACAGGATAAGCCTTGCCGTAATTTCCTGTGGTGGCAATCCTCAGGACATAAGCGGAATAAACCTGATAAATGACGGAGTGTTTAACAGAGGTCTTGATGTACCTCTTGACAAACAGGGTATAAACGGCTGTATATGGGCGCTGATTACGGCAGACAGTTTAAATTTTGCAGAGCCGAATAACTGCTCTGATACAAGAGAAAACATAATAAAAAAAATCATATCCTCACAGCTATCAGACGGCAGTTTTTCTGTAGACGGAGAAAATCCCGATACAGATATTACAGCGATGGCGGTAACGTCACTTAGTCCGTATTGCAAGGATAACAAGACGGTATCAAAATCTGTAAATAACGCACTTGACTATTTGCAGAAGGCACAAAACGATAACGGCGGTTTTTCATCAACAGACGGCGAAAACTGCGAAAGTACAGCGCAGGTGCTTATCGCCTTGTGCAGTATGGGTGTAGCTGTTGACACAGACAGCAGATTTATTAAAAACGGCAATACAATAATCGACCGTCTGCTAAGCTATCAAAACGCTGACGGAGGATTTTGCCATATAAAAGACGGAGAAAGCGAACAGATTTCAACTCAACAGGCGTTGTGCGGTCTTGCATCATACTACAGATTTTTAAATAAAATGAAACCGCTTTATGATTTTTCAGATTTACAGGTAAATCAGAAAAGCGTTGACATCAAAAGCCTTTTATCATCGGCAAGCGATATTATAGAAAAGTCTGAAAACACAAAAAGCACCGCTTATCTGACAGCCGTAAACAGCCTTATTTCATCACTTAAAAATGAAAGCTTTGAAAATAAAGAAGAAATAATAAACACTCTGTCTGAGGTTCAAAGCTCTTGTGTAAATTTGCAAAAGCAGATCGACAGCTTAAATAAAGAGATAGAAAGCCTGATGCCGCTTGATAACGTAACGTTGTCGCAAAAAGATAAAATCGACAGCCTTTTTGAAAAAGCAGAGAGCTTTTCTGACTATGATAAAGCAAAAATCTCCTGCTTTGAACAGCTAAAGAAAGCACACGTAAAGCTCTTGACGCAAGAGCGCACGATTATAATTACAGTCGTTTTTTCAGTTGTGCTTGTTTTACTTTTGATTTTTATATTCACTAACATAAAACGCATCAAAAACAAAAAGAAAAATAAGATGCAAGAGCTAATTAAAATGTACGAGGACGAGGATTGATGAAAAAGAATATAATTGCTGTTTTTTCAGTTGTTTTAGTAGTTATCCTGCTATGCTTCGGTCTTGATATAAAGTCGGTTGACGAGTACTATTTAACGCATATTGACGATATTAAGCCTGACAGCGAAACTGTATTTCTGACGATTACCTGTCATACGGTGCTTGACAACTACAACCAACTTGACAAAAGATTGCAAAACGAAAAATACGTTCCGAAGGACGGAGTAATTCTTAAAAATACAGAGTATGTCCTCAGAAAGGGCGACACAGCCTTTGACATTTTAAACAGAGCGGTACGGCATAACAAAATTCAGATGGAATATCAGGGAGCAGACAAAAACAGCTACAACAGTGTTTATATAGAGGGCATAAACTATCTGTACGAATATTCCTGCGGTCCTCTTTCAGGCTGGATATTTAAGGTAAACGGTGAAATTCCGAATGTCGGCTGTTCCGACTATACTCTCAAAAATAAGGATAAAATCGAATTTGCCTATTCCTGTAATCTCGGCAAGGATTTATAAAAGGCGGTGATAATATGACGTTAAATTCTCTGCATCCTGTGTCAGCACTTATATATTTTATTGCAGTTTTAATCCCTGCGATGTTCTGTGTAAATCCTCTGATACAAGCTACTGCGCTGATAACCGCCTTTTGCTTTTTATGCACGCAACAGCGACTAAAGCAGAATTTAAGCGACCTTGTATTTTACATATTTTTGTTTATTTTGATTGCCGTCACAAACCCGATTTTTTCTCATAACGGAGAAACCGTTTTGTTTTTCTTAAACGATAACGCAATTACGCTTGAAGCGATTATCTGCGGTGCGTCAATCTCGTGCGCAATAATCTGTGTGATTATTTGGTGCAAATGCTTAGGCGGTGTTTTATCCTCAGACAAAATCGTCTATCTGTTCGGCAGAGCCACACCAAAAACTGCGCTTATAATATCTATGGCGCTTCGCTTTATTCCGCTTTTTAAAGAACAGCTTAAAAGAGTGAAAACGGTTCAAAAAACTATGGGCTTATACAACGGATCAAGTATTCCCGACAAGCTGATGTCAACGCTCAAAATTATGTCCTCAATGGTCACGTGGTCGCTCGAAAATTCAGTAGAATTATCATCATCTATGAAAGCAAGAGGCTACGGTCAAAAAAACAGAACGTCATTTTCACTTTACAAATTTACCGTTTCTGATACAGTCTTTACATTGATAACTGCGGTGCTTTTTATTCTGACTGTTATCTCTGTTGCAAACGGCAGTCTGTTATTTTTCTATTATCCGTACATAAGTAAAATAAGCCTGTCTGCAAGTGCGGTAATTTCTTATACGGCATACTTTATGCTGTGCATCATACCCTTTATCTTTGAGCTTAAGGAGGCGGTAAAATGGAAATTTTATCTGTGCAGAATTTAACCTTTAAGTATCCAGGCACCGAAAAACCTGCGCTTGAAAACGTCAGCTTTACTGTAAACAGCGGTGATTTTATACTCGTATGCGGAGAGTCGGGCTGCGGAAAAACTACGCTTTTGAAAATGCTCAAAAAAGAGCTTGCCCCCTTTGGCGAAAAAAGCGGAAAAATTGTTTTGGGCGGTAAAAATGATGATACCTACTCATCGTCGGAAATCGGCTTTGTAATGCAAAATCCCGAAAATCAGATTGTCACAGATAAGGTTTACAAGGAGCTTGCCTTCGGACTTGAAAATAAAGCAGAAAAAAGCGAAAAAATACGCTTAAAAACCGCAGAAATGGCTTCATACTTCGGTATAGAAAAAATATTTCGCAGTGATACCAAAACGCTCTCCGGCGGACAAAAACAGCTTTTAAACCTTGCGTCAATTATGGTGACAAATCCGCAAATTCTGATATTAGACGAGCCGACAAGCCAGCTTGACCCAATAGCTGCAGATGAATTTATATCTACTCTTAAAAAGCTAAACAGTGAATTCGGCTTAACAATAATCATCAGCGAGCATCGCCTTGAAAAGCTGTTTTCAATATCCGACAAGGTGCTTATGCTAAAAGACTGCAGGGTGCAGTGCTTTGACGAGCCGAAAAATGCAGTCAGAATAATAACAACTGATTTAGAAAAGCAAGAAGCAGAAAAAGCTATGCTTTCAATGCCCTGTGCTACAAGAGTTTTTTACAAGCTTTCATCATTTGCAAAAAATAAAAGCACCTGCCCCTTAACGGTAAAACAGGGCAAAAATTTTCTGCTTGATAATTTTGCTTCAAAAAAAATCGACTGCAAAATCAAAGTATATTCGCATAATGAAGAAAAAGCGATAGAGCTTAAAAACGTCTGGTTTCGCTATGAAAGAAATTCAAAGGATGTTATGAGGCTGTCTCTTATACACATCTCCGAGCCCACGAGACGCTACGCTATC
>CAMFTQ010000088.1 GCA_945988865.1 uncultured Anaeromassilibacillus sp. | reverse complement strand
TGTGTTGTCCTTTTTTGCACCGTCCGAGAGCAGGTCTATAGTTGTTCCGAATTTGCCAAAGCCCCACCTTTCAAGCGGAACAAACGGTATAAAGTCAAGGCTGTTGACAAGGTTAAAAATCCCGCCGTAAAACGAGCCTGACAGCTTTTCTTTTCTTGCTGTGTTAGGGCAGGCGAATGTGTAGCAGTAAATTCTGTCGCTGCCAAGGCTCACCGCAAGTCTTGCACTGATTATGTTTGCACACGCACCGCCCTTGCTGTGACCGCAGATGAGGATCTTGCAACGTCTTTTATCCGCCTTAACAGATTTAAGATAACGCAAAACCTGTTGTTCGATACACGCTGATGAATGTTCAAAGCCGTTGTGATATTCTCCGCTTCCAAGCTCAAAGTTGCTTTGCCACTGACCGGCGGCTGTTCCTCTGATAACACAAACGGCTAATTCTGTCTGATTTGTTTTCTGATAGCCAAAGGCGGCGGCGCAAACGTCGGTATATGCTTTGTAGCCTGATGTTGTTATTTTTGAAAAGCCGAACCGTTTTAGTGCTGAGGCAACTGCGTTTTCATCATACGAAGCACAGCACAGCGCACAGCAGGATAAGGCAAGGTCAAGGTTAAATTGCTGTGGCTTGTCATTAACGAGAGTAAGTCCCCATTTTACGGTACAGCTTAAAACATCAGAGCCGTTCTCATTAAACGAAGTGCTTATAAAATTTATCATAGTATCGGTAGGTGTGCCACCGTTAATTATTCTTATCAAAAAAATCACCCTGCCTTAGTATGAACTAAAAAGCAGGGGTAATTCAATAAGCGTTATTCAATTTTTCAACCTGTCCAAAAGCAAAAGCGTTATCACAGTCCGAGCATAACGGTTGCAAACCAGAAGTAAACGGCAAGCGAAATTGCGTCAACTATAGTTGTGATAAACGGGCTTGCCATAACAGCAGGGTCAAAGCCGAGCTTTTTTGCCACCATAGGCAGAGAACAGCCGATTATCTTTGCAAAAAATACGGTTACTACCATAGTCAGACATACAACAAAGGCTACGGGAATAGTAATTGAATTGTTGCCGAGGAGCATTTTATCAACAAGCATAATCTTTGCAAAGTTAGCCGTTGCAAGCGTTACACCGCAAAGTACCGATACACGTATTTCCTTCCAAATTACCTTGAAAATATCCTTAAATTCAACCTCTTCAAGCGAAAGCGCACGTATAACCGTAACTGACGCCTGACTGCCCGAGTTACCGCCTGTATCCATCAGCATCGGGAAGAATGACGAAAGCACTACCATAGACGCTAACGCATCTTCAAACGAGGTGATTATCATACCTGTAAAGGTAGCACTTATCATCAAAAGGAAAAGCCACGGAATACGGCTTTTGAAAAGCTCAAAAACACCGAGCTTCATATACGGCTTGTCGTTAGGAGTAATAGCCGCCATCTTCTGAATATCCTCGGTTGTTTCCTCCTCCATAACGTCCATAGCGTCGTCAATGGTGACAATACCGACAAGTCTGTTTTCTTTATCCACTACAGGCAGAGCAAGGAAGTTGTAGTTGTTAAAGGTGTGTGCAACGAATTCCTGATCGTCAAGCGTGTTTACCGAAAGCACGTTTGTTTCCATCAATTCAGAAACAGTTTCCTCGTCATCCTTTGCAAGCAAAAGAGTTTTAATTGAAATAATACCGATAAGCTGTCTGTTACTGTCGGTAACATAGCAGGTGTAGATTGTTTCTTTATCAATACCTGTACGGCGGATTCTTTTGATAGCTTCCTCCACCGTCATTTCTGGGCGCAGCGTTACGTACTCTGTCGTCATAATAGAGCCTGCGCTGTCCTCGGGGTAGTTTAAAAGCTCGTTAATGGTTTTTCTTGTAACAGGGTCAGCCTGTTTGAGTATTCGCCTTACCACGTTTGCCGGCATTTCCTCAATAATGTCAACGGCATCGTCAAGGTAAAGCTCATCAACAATTTCTTTAAGCTCGCTGTCCGAAAAGCCGTGGATAAGCATTTCCTGCGTGTCCTCGTCCATTTCTACAAATGTTTCGGCGGCAAGCTCCTTTGGCAACATTCTGAAAAGCAAAGCTGTTTTTTCGTCCATAAGCTCTTCAAAAATTACGGCTATGTCGTAAGGGTTCAGCGTTGTCAGAATGTCACGCAGAGTTTTGTACTTTTTTTCGGCAAGCAACACCTTGATAGTTTCAAGGAGCGTTGCAGAATTTTTTTCCATATCATCTTTCCTCCTTTTTGTTTTTTGTGAAAAGGGGTAAGCACATATGGGGTTAAAATTATTTTACGGCATAAAAAACAGACGCAGAAATGCGTTTCTCTGCTTAGCTATGCCGTATCGCCCCCCATTTGTGGCGGGCCCGCTTCCTGTGTCCATTTTTTTCGCCTCACTTTTTGTGTAAAATAAATGCAAAAGCCAAAGGCTTGCAATATTAGTTTATCTCAAAACAAGGGTGATGTCAACAATTATGCGTTATAATCGAAAGATTTTTTGCTGTGCATATTTTTGTCAGAGTGTGCATACAATGTATTAAAGAAGGCTTGATAAATGAATGAGCTATTATATTATCAGCAGATCACGATAAATTATCAATTGAATATACGCACACAATAACTTTTTGTTTTTTCACAAAGCTTAACAAATAAAATTTCTAAAAAAGCTTGACAATGTTTCTTTTAGGTGGTATAATAAATAAGCTTTGAGAAGAGTTAAAGTAAATATCGCGGGGTAGAGCAGTTTGGTAGCTCGTCGGGCTCATAACCCGAAGGTCGCAGGTTCAAGTCCTGCCTCCGCAACCAACCAAAAACGGCTTAAACACTGAGTTTTAGCCGTTTTTATTTTTATCCAAAATCAGTCAGATTTCATAATTTCCCCCGAATTTCCCCCCAATGATGCTTATTTTTTAATTTTACGCTTAATATCTATAAAAAATAGCCTGAGTATCAAGCACGAATACTCAGGCTTATTTTACTGTATGTTTTCAAGTTGTAATGTGAATTTTGTAAGATTCATATTTTCATCAAATGCAAAGTTTACATAGTTGCCATTGTCCACATATGAAACATCACCATAAGTTATGGCGTTATAAGTCGGCTCGCCCATTTGCGCATAAACATCATCATATGTACTTGTACCGTTAATGTTTCCATAACAGAGATTTGATTTTGTCAAACTATTTGATGAATATTCCACTGTAATACTCACAACTTTATTTGTTTCTCGCAACACAGTAACATAAAACCCACTGAATGTATGAATATCCCACTTATCAGAAGCACTTATCTTCTCTTTTGTTTCCTCACCAAAATGATTTTTGAGCTCGTCAAAATCAGCACCGAGATAATTATAATTTTTAAAGTCAATAATTGTGTTGTCTGATTTGAAAAGATAAAATGTTCCGCCAATATCCCACATAGCACTTTCATTTCTGTTTATTATATTTGTTTCAATGTAAATTTCATCGTCAAGAAGCTTTATTTTCCCTGTGCCGCTGTTCAGCCAGTTGTCATTATCAAAAGTGAATGTTCCTATCCCGTCGATAATCTGACTGGTAACGTTGCTTATTCTTGCAATACGGTTAAATGAGGAAGCGGAAGATGTTTTTGTAAAAGTAAATCGGACAATATCATCTTTAACCGAGATAATTTCAAGCAGATTACCACCGTTTTCAGTCGAATAATTGACTTTGTCACTCCATAATCCTATGTATGAAGAATAGTCTGCTTTGACATCTTCTGTGGTTGTGGTTACTGTTGTGTTCTCCGTAGGAATTGCGGTATTTTCATTTGCTTTATCAGGATTTGCATCTTCCTGAAAAACAAAAAATACAGTTAACCCTGCCGCAATCAAAATAATTATAGCTGTAATAATTATAATCGGCAAAAAATATTTATGCTTTCTAACTTTTATTGATTCGTATGTTTTAGCATCAATCAGCCTTATCATACAGTACGGACAGAACAGTGATTCAACGGGCAGTTCTTTTCCGCATTTATGACAGAATTTTGTGTTCATACACTCCACCTCTTTAATAGTATAAACCAAATAAGAAAATAACGCAATGCTCATTTACAGCACTGCGTTATATGTTTTTTATCACGCTTAATATGATAGAGCAAAAGATTTTGCCAGTTCTTTAAATCCGTAACTGCCCGAGAGAGTGCAAATTCCCGATTCAACATCGCTAAACACAATATATGCGGTACCATTAAAATAATACGAATCGCCTGGGGTACTCCTGTATTTACCGGTAACTGTTACTGTACAGCTGTTATTGCCTGTCCTGTCAACTGAAATATCAGGAGATTCAAACATCAAAGCAATTAACTCTCCGTACGACCTGTCTCTTATACACATCTGACGCTGCCGACGAAGGCTTAGGTGTA
>CAMFTQ010000087.1 GCA_945988865.1 uncultured Anaeromassilibacillus sp. | reverse complement strand
GTGTCGGTTACATACCTTCAAATGGATTTAGCAAAGGAAACAAGCGAATATGACGTAAGAACAGTTGACTTTAACAACGACGGCAAATACAACATAAAGGACGCAACCGACATTCAGAAATACCTTGTCGGTGCTGAGATATAAACAGCTTGCATTTCGGGGCAAGCATAATAAAAATAATCTTTATAAGCAAGCGATGGCAGTAAGCTGTCGCTTGCTTTTTTCATTGTAATTTTTGCTCGAAAAAACCACGCAAAGATATGTAAAACTGTAGGTAAATTTTATTGATTATTAAACCTTTGTGTGGTATAATTATCGTTATTATGAGTAATTGTACTCTTTTTTGGAAGGAGCTTGAAAATGGTAGTCTTGGGTATTGATCCGGGTTATGCCATAGTCGGCTACGGGGCAATTTATTTTCACAATAACAGCTATCGTCCGTTAGGCTTCGGAGCAATCACAACAGACGCTGACACCGACTTTAACAGGCGACTTGAAATAATTTTTGATAAATGCAGTGAGATTATCAAAAAATGCAAGCCCGATGCCTTGGCGATAGAAAAGCTGTATTTTCAGTCAAATCAGAAAACGGCTATAAAGGTTGCACAAGCAAGAGGTGTTACGCTTTTGGCGGCTCAAAAACAGGGAGTACCTATTTTTGAATATACACCGTTACAGGTAAAAACAGCCGTAACAGGCTACGGCAAGGCAAAAAAACCGCAGGTAATGGAGATGACGCGCAGACTTTTAAAGCTATCGGAAGTCCCAAAGCCTGACGATACAGCCGACGCTTTAGCTATTGCAATATGCCACACACAGGCATCAGGAACATATTTAAGACAGCAGATGATGAAATCTGATATTCACCTAAGATGATAATACTATACCTTAAAGGGGTGAGTGTATGCTATACAGCGTAAGGGGTAAATTACTGCACACAGAGCAGAGCTTTGCCGTTGTAGAATGTGGCGGAGTAGGCTTTCGCTGTCAGACAACGCTTAACACACTAAAAAGCATAAAACTCGGCACAGAGGTTACGCTTTACACATATATGAACGTGCGAGAGGACGCTATCGAGCTTTTCGGCTTTGCAACAATGACAGAGCTTGAATGCTTTAAGCTGCTTATAAGCGTCAGCGGAGTAGGGCCTAAGGTCGGTCTTGCGGTGCTGTCAATGCTGACGCCCGAGCAGACGGTTATGGCTATTGCCTCAAACGACAGCAAAACAATAACACGTGCAAACGGAGTGGGAGCAAAGCTTGCACAGAGGATAATTCTTGAGCTGAAGGATAAAATCAAGGGAATAACAGGGGGCGAGGGCGAAAGCTTTTTTGAGGACAGCGGTGCGGCTTTGATGTCATCGTCAAATGTTTCAAAGGCGATAGAAGCGCTGTCAGTACTGGGCTACACAACGGCAGACGTATCACCTGTATTGTCAACTCTTGACGGCAGTCTGCCAGTAGAAAAGCTCATAGCAGAAACATTAAAGAGAATGGGTAAAAAATAATGAATATGGATTTTTCAGATGAATTTGATTTTGAAAACAGAATAATGGATACTCAGGAGATACCCGAGGATATAGCAGACGGTGAAAACCCACTGCGACCTAAAACGCTTGACGAGTATGTGGGACAAGAAAAGGTTAAGGAAAATCTTAAAATTTTTATCGAGGCGGCAAAGCAGAGAAACGAAACGCTCGACCACGTGCTTTTGTACGGTCCTCCCGGACTTGGCAAGACAACGCTTGCAGGCATTATCGCAAACGAGTTAGGCGTGTCGCTCAGAATTACATCGGGTCCTGCTATTGAAAAGCCGGGCGACCTTGCTTCACTGCTTACAAACCTCAATCACGGCGATGTGCTTTTTATTGACGAAATCCACCGCTTAAACCGTTCTGTTGAGGAAATTTTATATCCCTCTATGGAGGACTTTGCCATTGATATAATAACAGGCAAGGGGCAAATGGCGGCTTCTTATCATCTTCCGCTGCCAAAATTCACGCTTGTAGGCGCAACAACAAGGGCGGGACAGCTCACAGCGCCGCTGCGTGACCGCTTTGGCGTAGTATTAAGACTTGAGCTTTACTCACCCGAGGAGCTTGCCGGAATTGTCACAAGAAGCGCAGGCATTTTAGGCATAGAGATTGATACTGACGGTGCGCTTGAAATTGCCTCACGTTCAAGAGGAACTCCCCGAATTGCAAACAGACTGCTAAAGCGTGTTCGTGACTTTGCACAGGTTATGTCTGACGGTGTAATCACCTGTGAAACGGCACAGCTGGCGCTTGACAGGCTCGAAATTGACGAGCTTGGACTTGACGCAAATGACAGAAGAATGTTAGACGCTATGATCCGCTTTTACAGAGGAGGCCCTGTCGGAGTTGAAACGCTTGCCGCCGCAATAGGCGAGGAGGCTGTTACCATTGAGGACGTTTATGAGCCGTACCTTATGCAGATAGGCTTTTTAAACAGAACGCCACGAGGCAGATGCGTAACGGAGCAGGCATACGAACATTTAGGCTACAAGGTGCCAAGTGACGCTTTTGCTTCACAGGTTACGCTTTTTAACGATAAAGACGAATAATAAACATATTATATTTACGGAGGAATTATTATGGGAAGACTTTTCGGTACAGACGGCGCAAGAGGTATTGCAAACAAGGAGCTTACCTGTGAGCTTGCTATGAACATAGGCAGAGCAACTGCTATGGTGCTTATAAATGACGATGTAAAGCATCCTACATTTTTAATCGGCAAGGACACACGCCGTTCGGGAGATATGCTCGAAGGTGCGCTTATTGCAGGACTTTGCTCTGTAGGTGCAAACGTTATGCTTTTAGGCGTTGTGCCTACTCCTGCCGTTGCTTACCTTGTAGGCAAGTATAAGGCAGACGCAGGAATTATGATCTCTGCATCACACAATCCTTTTGAATTTAACGGAATTAAAATTTTTAACGAAGACGGCTACAAGCTCCACGACGGACTTGAGGAGCAGATTGAAGCTATCGTGCTTGACCACGCAGAGCCTTACTTTGTACCTAAGGACAACGAAATCGGCACAGTATCTTACGCTCAGTCGGCGGCTGATGATTATATTGACCACGTTGTTTCAACCGTTGATTATAATCTGACGGGTATGGAGCTTGCGCTCGATTGCTCAAACGGCTCATCATCAAGAACAGCCGAAAAGCTGTTTACAAAGCTTGGCGCAAAATGTCATATGCTGTCTGACAAGCCTGACGGTGACAACATCAACCGTGACTGCGGTTCAACTCATATAGAAAATCTGATGCAGTACGTTAAGGACAACAAGCTCGACTTAGGTCTTGCCTTTGACGGTGACGCAGACAGATGCCTCGCTGTTGACGAAAACGGCGAGCTTGTAGACGGCGACTACCTTATCGCAATCTGTGCCGCTGACCTTAAAAAGCGTGGACTTCTGAAAAAGGACACAGTTGTAGGCACAGTTATGACAAATATGGGCTTTAACAAATTCTGTGACGCTAACGGTATGAAGTTCGTTTCAACAAAGGTCGGCGACAGATACGTTTTAGAGGAAATGCTAAGAGAAGGCTACAACATCGGCGGTGAGCAGTCGGGACACGTAATTTTCCTTGATTACTCAACTACAGGTGACGGCGAGCTGACAGGTGCGCACCTTGCAAGCATTGTAAACAGAACAAAAGAAAAGCTAAGCTCACTTGCTTCTTTAATGCAGCGTTATCCTCAGGTGCTTATAAATGTAAAAATCAGCAACGAGGGCAAAATCGCCTTTTACACTGATAAGGAAATCAAGGCAGAAATCAAGCGTGTTACCGAAATACTCGGCGAGCGTGGCAGAATACTTGTTCGTGCGTCAGGCACAGAACCGCTTGTTCGTGTAATGCTTGAGGGCGAAAACGAAGAAGAAATCGCTTCACTTGCACAAGAGGTTGCAGATTTAGTAAAGAAAAGATTAGGTTAAAAACTTTTACGAAACGGAGAATAAGATGCGAGTATCCGATAATTGGCAGGACTACAAACTTATAGACGCTTCTTCGGGCGAAAGGCTTGAGCAGTGGGGCGACATTACGCTTATCCGCCCCGACCCACAGATAATCTGGAACACAGAAAGAAAAAATCCGCTGTGGAAGCAGGCTCACGCACGTTACAGCAGAAGCTCCTCGGGCGGCGGCAAGTGGCAGGTTTACAAAAAAATCCCCGACAGATGGACAATATGCTACGGCGAGCTTGTCTTTAACATAAAGCCTATGGGATTTAAGCATACGGGAGTTTTCCCCGAGCAGGCGGTAAACTGGGATTTTGTTTCAGAAAAAATCAAGTCATCAGGCAGACAGCTAAGCGTTTTAAATCTTTTCGGCTACACAGGCTGTGCAACGCTTGCCTGTATGAAGGCAGGA
>CAMFTQ010000086.1 GCA_945988865.1 uncultured Anaeromassilibacillus sp. | reverse complement strand
CAAACCTGTTTTTCCATAACTGGGATGTAGTTTCTATGATGCAGGAGCGTCTTAATAAGAAAATAATTATCGAGAATGACGCAAACGCAGCGGCTTACGGCGAATATCTTGCCGGCTCTGCAAAAGGTGCAAAAAATGCAATAGCCATCACACTCGGCACAGGCGTAGGTGCAGGAATTATCATTGACGGCAAGATTTACAGCGGTTCAAACTTTGCAGGTGCAGAAATGGGACATATGGTTATCGTCAAGGACGGCAAGGAGTGTGCCTGTGGCAGAAAGGGCTGCTGGGAGGCTTACGCATCTGCAACAGGTCTTATCGCACTGACAAAGCAAGCTATACTGACAGAAAAGCCTGACTATTCATATATGCTCAAGCTCTGCGGCGGCGACATCAACAAGGTAAGCGGCATTACGGCATTTAATGCTATGCGTGACGGTGACGCACTCGGCAAGCAGGTTGTTGACGAATATATCAGCTATCTTGCCTGCGGTGTAGTAAACGCAATCAACATTTTCCAGCCTGACGTACTTTGCATAGGCGGCGGTATTTCTAAAGAGGGCGAAACACTTCTTGCACCGCTTCGTGCTATTGTAGAAAAGGAACGCTACACAAAGCACAACGACAAGCAGACTGTTCTGTGTGCTGCAACACTCGGCAACGATGCAGGCATCATCGGCGCAGCATTTTTAGAGAAAATCTATTGTTAATTTTTATATTTAAATAAACCTTATAGTCTATAAAAACGGAGGTTCTACTATGACACATAAACACAGCCGACTGAAAACAACTCTTTCAGTCGCATTGGCGGCGGTAATTATTTCTTCCTCTGCCGTAACTGCAATTTCCGTAAACGCTGCCGATAATCAAAGCGGTACAGCTATCACTTACAGCTTCAGCGGTGATAACGCTGACAAGGCAGGCTACGCTCAGGGCAAAATCACCTTTACAGCTCAGGAAAACGGCACATACTATCTGTACTGGGCAGACGATGAAAAAGCGCTTGACGGCTACTACGAGATTTTCAAGGCTACAATAACCGATGATAAAAAATCGGCAGAATTTACATTTGAAAATCAGACGGCTATTCCTGCTGACGCAACAAGAATTATTGCTGTTCAGTACCTTGAGCCGGCTACACCTGACGAGGCTGAACAAGGCACAGAAGAAAGCACGGCAATTCCTGTAGTTTACAGCTCCTATGATATTCCTACAGAAAAACAGCTCCCCTATAAATCAACAGACGCTAAATATACCTTTAACTCATATTCCGACATACACATTGACGACAAGGCAACATCAGGCGGATATAAGTACGCCGACTCACATTGGAAAAAGGCGCTTGCGTATTCTGCTGCTAAAAATGTTGACTTTGTAATTACCTCGGGCGACCACGTAAACAACAAGTCAAAAGGCTCTGCAAACGAGTGGGATAGATACCAAAAGCTTTTGTCAGAGTCAGACTACGTAAACCCGATTTATGAAGCAAACGGCAACCACGAGCTGAAAGAGGGCATCGAGCAGGGCAACAACGCATTTATCAATGCTACAGGTCTTGACAGCACAGAGGCTACTCTTAATTCAGGCAAGCCGTACTACTATGTAAAAGAGAAAAACACAGGCGATTTGTTTATCTTTATGGCGCTTGAGGGCGGCGGCGCACCTAATCAGGCTGACGAGTTTACAGACGAACAGCTCAACTGGGTTGCCGGCTTGATTGATGAAAACTACGGCAAGTGCAACATCTATATTATACAACACGCTCTTGCTAAGGGATACGGCGCAGGCGACTTTAACAACAAGCCGGCTTACGGTGGCGCAATAACAGATTACTTCGTGTCAACCGTTAAATTTAAGAATTTACTGCAAAAGTACCCCGATTTAATCTGGATTTCAGGTCACACACACGAAGCCTTTGCACTCGGCAACAACTACTCAAACGAAAACGGCACATCGTGTAATATGATTCACAACAGCTCTGTCGGCTGTCCGACAACAGTAGGACCGACAAAAAGCACCTTGCTTTATAAGCACAAGGAGGAGTCAACAGAGGGTTACTATGTTCAGGCCTTCGGAGAAGAGATTATTTTCAGCGGTGCAGATTTACACACTCAAAAAATCTACCCTGCCTACAGCTATATAGTAGAGGGCAGCAGAAATTCAGATCCGCAGGCTACAAACGCAACGTATGAGGCGACCTCACTGCCACCCGAAACAGGCGGTACACTTGATCCTAAGCTTGAAACAAACAGATACTACTTTGTAAATACGCTCGACTGGATAGCTGTTGACTGCTATGCTTGGACAGGCAGCCAGACTAACAACTGGCCGGGATACGCCTGCACTTTCCTTGAAAAGAACGAGGACGGTTTTGACGTTTACTACGTTGATATTCCGACAAAATATACAACAGTAATTTTCAACAACGCAAACAGAGGCGCTCAGACAGTAGATATTTCCTTAAAGACTGCCGGTGAGAACAATATGTTCACTCCGAATGAATTAAACTCGTCGGGCAAGGCAACAGTAACAAAATCTGTTTACGGTAATCAGCAAACAACAACAGAGCCGCCCGAAACAACAGAGCCGACAACCGCACCGATTGAGGAGGTTCTGCTCGGTGACGCAAACTCTGACGGCAAGGTAAACATAAACGATGCGACTGCAATTCAGAAATTTGCAGCATTCTTAGGTGAGGTTGATGAAAAAGCCGCCGATGTAAACGCTGACAGCAAGATTAACATTAAGGATGCAACAGAGATTCAGAAATTTGCCGCAGGTATTATCACAGAATTTGTAAATCAGGATAAACCGGAGCCTGTTAAAACAGGAGCAGAAAGCTCTGATGTAAATCTGCAGGCAGATGTTGACGCTGCAAAGAAAGTGCTTGAAGAAAACTACAGGCTAAGCTCATACGATCAGTACCAGTCACTGAAGAAGGCTTACTATCAGTGCAAGTCGCTTGACCTGACAGCTGTAGATGCAGAAACGGCACAGAGCCTTTCAAAGCAGCTTGCAGACGCAACAGACAGTCTGAAAGCAATCAGTAATGTTGTTGCCGCTAAATAAGCGAATTAAAACGAAATAAAATCAAAAAAGCAAGGGTGATTTTGCCCTTGCTTTTGTTTTTATGCAGACTTAAAAAGTATCTGTTTATAAAAACAAAAACCACCCGCTTAAAACGGGTGGTAAAATTGGAGCTGACGAGCGGACTTGAACCGCCGACCTACACCTTACCAAGGTGTTGCGCTACCTGCTGTGCCACGTCAGCAAAACTATTTGCAATCACACCGTACGAGCGACTGCAAGAGTAATGATACCATAATCATAAAAAAATTTCAATAGAAAAAAGAAATTTTATTGCTGTTACTGCAAATTTGTCATAAATAAATTCCCACGTTTGCATCAAAGAGCCTTATATTCCTTTAAAAATTCAATAATCTTTGCAACAACCGCTTCTGTAGAGCCGATACGGTCTGATACAGTGACGGTAATATCTGCGTATTGCCTGTATAAGGGAGTGCGTTTTTCAAAAAGCGTATGTAAATTTTCTCCCTTGTCAAAGGCGATACCACGTGTTGTAATGTTTGTAATTCTTCGCTCAATTTCGTCAAAGGGAACGTCAAGATATACTATGTTGCCCTGAGCCTTCAGATTAGCCATAGCTTTGGCGCTCATAACAGCCGAACCGCCTGTTGCGATAACCGTCCTGTCACAGGTAAGCTTTTCGATAACGTCACTCTCAATTTCTAAAAAACGTTTGAGTCCTTGTTTATCAATTATCTTCTGAAGTGTCTGCGACTGCGATTTGCTGATGAGAAGATCTGTGTCAATAAAATCATAGCCGAGCGTTTTTGCCAAAATAACACCAACGGTGCTTTTGCCGCTTCCGGGCATACCAATTAAAACTATGTTGTCCATTATTTTTGCCTGCCTTTTAAAGGTTTTGTCAAAGAGCCAAGCCGTTGACAAAAGCGAGGTTTATGTTGTTATGAAAATAACAATGATAAAAACAAAACGCCCACCCTACGGGGTGAACGCTTTTTAGTGTTGGCGTCTTCCTATTTTCACAGGCCGTCTCCAGCCAACTATCTTCGGCACTACCGGGCTTAACTTCCGTGTTCGGTATGGGAACGGGTGGACCCCCGGCGTCATCAACACCAACTGCTATTTAATTGCCTGTCTTTCGACGACTTCGATATTATAACACAACGATTTTCAAAATGCAAGTGTTTTTTGCAAAAAAATTAAAATTTTTTCAAAAGTACAGAAAACGTGATTTTTATAGCTAAAAAGCCATCAAACAAAGACATCGGGACACATCTCTGTGCCCCGAGCTTATAATTAATTATTATTATACGGATTTTGCGGATCGTTCTGTACTTGTTCATAAGGGTTTGGATTATACTGAT
>CAMFTQ010000085.1 GCA_945988865.1 uncultured Anaeromassilibacillus sp. | reverse complement strand
CCTGCCGAAAAGAACACTTATGATAAATTGGCTGCGGCAACTGAGATTGATAGAAATATACCGGCAGAGTATGTTTTTGCTGAAGCCGGAGGTAAAGAGTGCGCAGTTGTCGGCATTATGACCACAGCCTTGCAGACTGCCGCAAAAATGGGACTTCAGGTAACCTCATACATAGAAAGCTTCAACCCGGACCGTAAGGATGTTATAGAGCTGTATAAAAAAATCGGTATTGATGTAAAGTAAAAGAGAGAGGTGTTTACATATGAAAATAATCGGTGTTATTCCTGCGAGGTACCAGTCCTCAAGATTTCCCGGCAAGCCGCTTGCGTTAATAAACGGTAAGCCGATGATATGGTGGGTATATCATCAGGTGATGAAGGTTTCTGATTTTGATTCGATATATGTCGCTACTGACAGCGAAATGATTTACAATACCTGTATTGAGAACGATATGAACGTTCTGATGACCTCTGATAAGCATCAGACGGGTACAGACCGTTTAGGAGAGATAGCAGAAAAAACAGACGCTGATTTTTATGTCAATATTCAGGGCGATGAGCCGCTGATAGAACCACAGACTATTCAGAAGATTGTTGAATATAAGCGTTACAATCCGTCAGTTGATGTTATTAACACAATGACTGCTTTGCACGAGGATGAAGATGTTAATACAGATACAATAGTTAAGGTTGTGGCTGCTGATAACGGAGATTTGCTTTATCTTTCACGTTCACCTGTTCCTTATCCGAAGCGTGGGCAGAAGGTTGACTACTTTAAGCATTTGGGACTTTACGGTCTTTCACGAGAGGCGCTCATTTTCTTTTCAGGCGCCGAGAGAACGAAAAATGAAAAAATTGAAGATATTGAAATGCTGCGTTTCCTCGAAAACGGCTACAGGATAAAGATAGTAGAAGTAAATTCAAAAACCATCGGCGTTGACCGTCCCGAGGATATAGCAAAGGTAGAGAATGCTATGAAGAATTTGGGAATCAAACCCGAATAAGATATAGTGAATAAGGAGAAAAAGATGCGTAATATAAAAATACTTGACTGCACCCTGCGAGACGGCGGTTGTGTAAACGGATTTAATTTCGGCAGCTTTTATATGAATCAGATATTGCACGGTATTGAGCAGTCCGGAGTAGAGATTATTGAATTGGGATATATTGATTCAAAGGCAGGCTCTGAAAAGGAACGTACACAGTATTGCAGTGACAAGGTTATTACAGAGAACTTTTTGACAGAGAAAAAACCGGGAATTACTTATGTTGCAATGACAGACTACGGCAAGTACGATCCCGAGTTGCTTGAACCTCGCAGCGAAAAATCCATTGACGGCATAAGGCTTGCTTTCCACAAGAAGAACAGAAAGGATATTCTGCTTTTGGGAAGAAAGATTCTCGATAAAGGCTACAAGCTTTTTGTTCAGCCGATGACCTGTCTGCGCTACACGGATATGGAAATGCTTGACCTGATAAACGATGTTAATACATTTCTTCCTGAAACATCAGCATTTTATATTGTGGACAGCTTTGGTGAAATGCGCCTTAACGATATGAACAGGCTTGCAAATCTGATAAATCATAATCTGAATTCAAATATTGCAATAGGACTTCATTCTCATAATAATCTACAGTTATCATATTCTAATGCCGTAACTCTGCTTAATTTCCCGACAGAGCGTGATATGATATTTGACGCATCAATAATGGGAATGGGCAAGGGCGCAGGTAATATGACTACCGAGCTTTTTGCCGAGCATCTGAATTTATACGAGGGCAAAAGCTACAAAATTGCGCCACTGCTTGAGGTTGTTGACAAGGCAATAAACCAAATTCGTGAAAACTACCCTTGGGGTTATGCAGTAGAGTACTACTTATCTGCTGCTAACCACTGCACTCCGAGCTACTCTGCTCATTTTTACAAAAAGCATATGTTATCCGTCGATCAGGTTGCCGAGCTGCTTGGAATGATTAAGGAAGAAAAGAAGATTTCCTTTGACAGGGAATATGCAGATGAGCTGTACTATGAGTATAACGCTAAGAATTTTGTTGACCAACATTCAATAGAGAAAATCGAAGAAAGCGTAAGCTCAAAGCGAGTTTTGCTTGTTGCACCGGGTGCAAGCGTTACAGAGTCTTTGAATGAAATCAGAGAATTTTCAGAACAGGAGGACGTTGTAACAATTTCTCTGAACAATATCCCGCCGTTTCCTACCGATTACATATTTGTATCAAAGCAGTCGGTTATGGATTATGCCGAGAATTCAGATACAACTCGTATAATTACTTCAAATGTAACTACCGATAATGAAAAAGGGCTTATTATCAATTACACATCGTGGACAAACTGGAGTGGCGGAAAATCCGACAATGCCCTGTTTGTAATGATGAATATTTTAAAGTTTGTCGGTGTTAAGAAAATTGTGCTTGCAGGATTTGACGGTTTTATGCCCGATGTTGATAAGAACTATTATGACGAAAAGCTTAAGCGTCCTGTTAATAAAGAGCAGGCTGACCGCCGCAACAGCCGCACGAAGGCATATCTGAATAATGACTGCAAGGATGTTGAAGTTTCGTTTCTGACAGCTTCAATATATCAATAAGGGGAACAGTGATGCCGAAGGTTAGTATAATTATTCCGGTATATAACAAAGAAAATGAGCTTGACCGCTGTTTTTCCTCTGTTCTGGCACAAAGCTACCGTGACCTTGAGATTATCGTAATCAACGACGGTTCTACAGATAATTCCTTATCCGTATGCAGAAATTGGGCTGATAAGGACGAACGAATCAGGGTGTTTGATCAAAAAAATCAGGGAGTAGCCGCAACACGCAGTCTTGGTTTAGAGAAGTCTGAGGGCGAGTATATCGGTTTTGTTGATCCTGATGACTGTGTTGAACCTGACTGGCTTGAAGAGGTTTTCAGTCAGCAGAAAGCCGACCTGTATATCTGGGGTTATTATAGGGATACATACGGTGAAAAATCAGTAAATCCCGAAACACAGAGGATTACACCTCAAAAGCAAGGGGTAATTCTGATGCGTAATCAGCCAAAGGATATAATTGAGCTTCAGACGTGTATTTTATATCCGCTTTGGAATAAGCTATTCAGGCGTGAGGTTATTTTAACTAATCAGCTTTTCTTTGAGCCGATTTCCTGCTGGGAGGACGCCTGCTTTGTTTGTGATTATCTAAGGGCAGTGCAGTCTGTTTGTATTATTGATGATTGTTACTATCATTACTGTGTAATAAAGGGTAAAGAGAGCCTGAGCAATCTGCGTTATTCTCCGAATAAATGCAATCAGTATTTTACTTTGCACAATCATTTTAAACAGCTTTGCAGTTTTTATGATGAATGTGGATCATCCGCAAGAGCAAACGACTTAAGACTTATACATAACGCAGCCGGAGATATTATCTACAATCTTAATTCCGCTTACTGCAAGCTTAGCAAGGCTGATAAATTAAACTATATACAAAAAGTTCTGTCTGATGATGAAATGAAAAACGCACTTAAAGCGACAAGAGCTTCAGAGATAAAGTTGATTGATATGCGAATCTGTTATTTTGCGATGAAAAAGAGCGTCAAAAGTGCGTACAATGCCGGCATAATACTAAACAGAATTCGCAGAATAAAGAAACGGATTTTAGGATAAAACGGTTGGCAGGAGAGAAAGGTTATTATGGAACAAAAATGCAGAGTTTCTATTGTTACGGTATGCCTTAACAGCGAAAAAACTATAGAAAGAACTATTAAGAGTGTTTTGGCTCAGACGTACCCTGATATTGAATATGTTATTATTGACGGAAAATCAACTGACCGCACATTAGAGATTGTCGGGGAATACCGCAGCCTTTTCAAAAACAGACTGAAGCTTGTTTCAGAAAAGGATAATGGCATTTATGACGCTATGAATAAGGGAATTAGACATTGCACAGGCGAGCTTATCGGAATATGTAACAGTGACGATTGGCTCGAGCCTGACGCTGTGGAAGAAATCGTAAAGGCATATGATCCCTCCGAGCCTTATCAGATTTTGTATGGAGCTGTCCGTGACTGGTACGGTGATTCGGAAATCAGCGTTATCAGAAATCACCATAACTCACTTGCTCACAGAAAGGTCTTGGAGCATCCGGGATGTTTTATGACTAAAAAATTGTACGATGACCACGGAGTATATGATACAGATTTGTTTATCGGTGCTGATTACGAGCTGATGATGAGGGAGTATTATACATATAAATCAAAATATGTTCCCGTTGACGCAATCATCTCTAACTTTTCATTGGGAGGAGCAAGCTACGGCTATGAAACCCACTGGCAACACTCGGAAATACTTTTTAAATACGGATTGATGAGTAAAAAAGAGTTTTTCAGAGAAAGGTACAGGTATTGGATAAAGAAACATATTGTTTACAGGAAGAAGAAAAAG
>CAMFTQ010000084.1 GCA_945988865.1 uncultured Anaeromassilibacillus sp. | reverse complement strand
AAATATTTTGCTTAAAATCAATAAAAACAGGCTGTCTGAAACCTTACCGGTTTTTGACAGCCTGTTTTTTATATGGATTTGCACAGAATGAGTAATAATAGAGTGATAAAAAAATCTCTGTTATTAGAGGGGTGGTTGATCTGTTACACAGTAGACATAATACAGGGGTAATTTTATGCGAAATACTCGCTCAGCTCATCAACAATTTTTTGCTCAATTACTTCGGCTTCCGCTTTGTTTGCTGCTGTTACCGAGATATATGTTTTAAGCTTAGGCTCGGTACCTGAGGGACGTACAACAACAGAGCAGTTGTCCTCTAAGAGATACTTAATAACGTCAGACTTCGGAAGTCCGTCAAGTCCTGTGCTGTAATCAAGAGTCTGCAAGACGTTCTTTTCTGCAAATGACTTAACGCCTTTTCTGAAAGTTTTCATAATTTCCTGCATTTTCGCAAAGCCGGCAGAGCCTTCAAATTCATATGAATGAAGTGTGTTCAGACAGTAGCCGTATTTGTCGAATATCTCACTGAGTTTTTCAAGCAGAGAAATTCCCTGTGTTGCGTAATAAGAGAACATCTCGCAAATGAGGAACGCACCGTCAACAGCGTCCTTGTCACGAACATATCCGCCGCTTAAATAACCGTAGCTTTCTTCAAATCCGAATATATAAGAGCTTTCCTTTCCGATTTTTTCAAGCTCGCCTACCTGCTCGCCGATAAACTTAAAGCCTGTCAGAACGTCAATAGTTCTGACGCCGTAATTATCGGCAATCAGCTTTGCCATATCCATAGTAACGATAGTTTTAATCATTACAGGTTCTTCGGGCATTTTGTTGTGCTTAACCCTCTGACTGCAAATGTAGTCAAAAAGAAGTATGCCTGTTTCGTTGCCCGAAAGCAATACATATTCACCGTTTTTATCCTTAACGGCAATACCCACACGGTCACAGTCGGGGTCTGTGGCAAGCAATAGGTCTGCACTGCACTTTTTGGCATATTCCATACCGAGCGACATAGCTTCTTTGATTTCGGGGTTGGGGTAAGGGCAGGTAGGAAAGTTGCCGTCAGGCATCTCCTGTTCCTTTACAACCGTTACATTAGTATATCCGCTTTCATTGAGCGTTCTGAGAACAGGCTTAAGACCTGTACCGTTAAGCGGTGAATATACTATTGCTACATTTTTATCAACGCTTTCACCGAAAAGAACAGACTGCGCCTTTACCTCTTCTATAAAATCAGTTGTAACAGACTCGTCAATATAGCTTATCATACCGTCAGAGAGCGCCTTGTCAAAGTTGCACTGCTTTACATCGGCGAAGATATCAAGCTTTTCTATCTCTGCAAGAATCTCCTTTGCAGCTTCGGTTGTAATCTGACAGCCGTCAGCTCCGTATACCTTGTAGCCGTTATATTTTGCAGGATTGTGTGATGCAGTTACCATTATTCCTGCACTGCAGCCGAGCTTTCTGACTGCAAAGGAAAGGCAGGGCGTAGGCATCAGCTCACTGTATATGTATGACTTTATACCGTTAGCGGCAAATACACCTGCCGCAACCTTGCTGAACAGGTCGCTTTTTATACGGCTGTCATATGAAATTGCGATTGAGCCGTTTTCAAAATGCTTGTTTACATAATCAGCCAGACCCTGAGATGCTTTGGCTACGGTGTAAACGTTCATTCTGTTTGTACCTGCACCGATAACACCTCTTAATCCGCCTGTACCAAAGGTAAGATTGCGGTAAAATGCGTCCTCAATCTTCACTGCATCCATATTTTTCAGTTCTTCTGTTACATCTGCATCGTCTGTTGCGTTTTCGCACCAGCGTGTATATTCCTTTGTGTAATCCATTGGTTTTTACCTGCCCTTTCTGGAGTGGATTTTATAAAAAGTATTTACTTTAAATTACGATAAAAGCTGAATATATCACGGAAAAGTGATTAAAATTGTTTGGCATCTGCTTTAACACCTTATGTCAAGCAGTTGAACCTGTCCGTGTATTGTCAGCGTTTCAGAGTCAGCCGGTACAAAAATACAGTCGCCCTTATAAATGTTAAGCACCTCTTTGTCGTAGCTCAGTGTTGCACAGCCGCTGACGCACAAAAGCACCCTGAACGACAATTCATCGGCTCTGTATAAAACCTTCTGCCTTCGCTCTGTATTAACAAGCATACGGTAAGCCTCAAAGTATTTACAACGGCACAAAAGCTCTGAAGCATAGCCCTGACCGTATTTCAGCACTCTAAGCGGCTGACGAGGCTCTGCACTGCTTTCCAAGCGTGAAACCTCCAAAGCCTTGTCGATATGGAGCTGTCTTTTTTTTCCGTTCTTGTCAACACGGTCGTAGTCGTAAAGACGGTAAGTCAGGTTGCTGTTTTCCTGTATTTCTGCAATCAGTGCGCCTGCTCCGATTGCGTGGATGGTTCCTGCCTCGATAAAAAACAAATCGTCCTTATTTATGCTTACCTTTTGCAGATATTTTTCGATTGTGCCGTTTTCAAGGGCGGTTTTCAGCTCCTGCTTTGTTATGCTCCTGTTCAGTCCGTAAACAAGCCTTGAGCCTTTTTTTGCGTCAAGCACGTACCACATCTCGGTTTTGCCGAGCTGTCCGTTTTCGTACTGCCTTGCATACTCGTCATCGGGGTGAACCTGAACGGACAAATCCTTTTCAGCGTCAATAAGCTTGATAAGAATCGGCAGCTCGCCCTGTGAATTTTTATGCTTTCCCATATATTCGGGGTGCATTTTTAGCACCTGCACAAGCTCCATACCGTCAAATTCACCGCCTGTGACATATGACGGTCCGTCGGGGTGAGTACTGCATTCCCATGTTTCCGCAAGAGGAGTGATATCTATATTCTTTTCAAATTCATCGTTTAATCTTCTGCCGCCCCACAAGTAATCCTTACCTGTAGGTTTTAGCAGTAAAGGCTTATTTTTCAATTTCATATCTCCAGCTCAAATTTCTGCTTATCCTGAACGCTGATGTTGCTTCCGAGCTGTATTTCAATCAGCTTTAACTCTGACTCTGCCGTTATGGTATGACGGCATCCTGCGCTCATTGTAATAACATCGCCTGCATTTACGCACTGCTCCATACCGTCAACCACGGTTCTGCCCTTTCCGCTGATTACCACCCACACCTCGTCACGGTTTCTGTGGCTGTGATAGTTCATTGAGTTGCCCTCGTTAAGCGTTACCTTAATTGTCATCGATTCGTTTTCAACATCAATAACCCTGAAGCTTCCCCACGATTTTTCGGCAAACATAATCTGCTGTTCAATGCCGTCAACATACGGCTTGATGTAGGAACTTTGCTCCTTGTCGCTGACTAAAATTCCCTCGGGCGATGCAGAAATTACAACATCGTGCAGACCCATAGCTAAAATGGGAACGCCCATCTCGTTGATGATGTGAACATCAGAGCAGTTCTCGTTGAGAATACCCTCGCCGATAACATTTTCCTGCATAGCCTCGGTTAAGGTGTTCCACGTTCCCAAATCCTTCCACTGACCGCCAAAGCGCTGAACCTGAATTTTTTCTTCCTTTTCAACTACAGCATAGTCAAAAGAAATCTTATTCAGTGTTTCGTACTTAGAAAATAAATCCTGATAATCTGTAAAATCAATCAGCTCGTGCGCCTTGTCCAGAACATATTTAAGCTTATAGGCGAATACTCCGCCGTTCCAAAGCGCACCCTGACTTATGTACTGTTTGGCAACCTCTGTCGTCGGCTTTTCCTTAAAGGTTTTCACAAAGGAGGTTTCCTCATCTGTTTCGGGGATAATATATCCGTACTTTTCGCTCGGATACGTAGGCTCAATACCCATAAGCACAAGATTAGCCTCGCCCTTATCGGCTTGCTCGCCGAGCCTTTTGACAGCGTCAAAATAGTCGTCCTCTACATAAGGGTCAACAGGACAGACAACGACAGATTCATTCGGGTCAACATTCATAACGTCAACAAGATATGCCGTTGATAACGCTATTGCAGGGAAAGTATCTCTTCTGCAAGGCTCAACAGAAATACCAACGTTGTCGCCGAGCTGATTGTGAATTGAAGACACCTGTGTTTTTGACGTTGCTATGGTAACACACGCATTCTTGTCAGCCTTTTTTATCTGACGGTAAACACGCTGAACCATAGACTCATATGAACCGTCCTCGTTTTTGAATATTTTGATGAACTGCTTTGATCTGATGTCGTTTGACAGTGGCCACAGCCGTTTGCCCGAACCGCCCGATAATAAAATAACATTCATACTACATTTCCTCCGACCTTGCACAAAAGGCCACCGCACAAAATATTTATGCAGCGGCCGATTTTTTCTCTTATCTTTCTGCTCGCATAGGGTTATTCAGGAAGTCCTCATAGCTGAGTTTGATTCCTTCTTCAAGCTCAGTCTTATATGTCCAGCCTAAATTTGTCGCCTTGCTAACGTCGAGCAGCTTTCTGGGAGTACCGTTTGGCTTTGAGGTATCCCACTGTATTTTGCCTGTATATCCGACAACCTTAGCTCTGTC
>CAMFTQ010000083.1 GCA_945988865.1 uncultured Anaeromassilibacillus sp. | reverse complement strand
CAAAAACTCCGAAAATCACCGTTGCAACTGCGACGCCTGCCATAAAAAGCATATAGGAGTTGTCGTGAGGTAAGACTGTTTCTTTGTTGTCAATATTTAAAGCTGTGATGTTATCTGTAGCTGATTGTGACGTTGTTTCGCTGTTCGTTGTTTTCTCGGTGGAGCTGTCATCTTTTTGAGTGTTATCTCCGCTTGAAATTTCAATATCAACACCGCTTGTCAGACCGACAGATAAATCGTTTGCGCTGTTGTCTATGCACTGATCGGCACTTACGGTAATCGGCGCTGTACCGCTGTTTTCGGCTTTAAAGGTAATTTCTGCAATACATTTCTTTTGCGTTATATCTATTCCGTTTACACTAAGAAAAACAAGCGTTATTCTGCCGTCTGTTACTGTATGCTCAAGCTCGCCTTCGCTGTCTTTGATTGAAAGCTCACTAAAGGCAATTTTGCTGTTGTCGTATTCAACAGTAATTCTACAGGCTGAAAAATCAGCACAGTCACCCTGTGCGTTGAGCGAAACGGTGAATAATCTGCCCTTCTTTGCACCTGTGCCTTCAAGCGAAAAGCTGACAGTGCTTTTAGCGTTAACTCTTGTAATTTCAAGAGAAACACAGCTTATGAATACTGTAAAAAACAAAACTGCTGAAAACAATCTCTTTGAAAACGAGCGATCTTTCATATCACCATACCGCCGTTTACAGAAAGTACCTGACCTGTTATAAACGACGCTTTGTCACTGCAAAGAAAAGCTATGGCGTCTGCTATATTTTTCGGTGTGCCGAGCGTGTTAAGCACAGCCTCCTCTTTAAGCTGTTGTATAGTTTCGTCATCAAAGCCGTTCATCATATCTGTCATAACTACTCCGGGAGCAACACAGTTCACACGAATACCTGACGGACCGACCTCTTTTGCAAGAGCCTTTGTAAGTCCGATAATTCCTGCCTTTACAGCACTGTAATGAACCTCGCACGAAGCACCTGTCTGTCCCCACATTGAGCTGATGTTTACTATTGCTCCGCTGTGATTTCTTATCATACAAGGCAGTACGCTTCTACAGCAGTTGAACACACCTGTAAGGTTAATGTCGAGCATTCTTCTCCAGTCATCGTCTGTAATATCCGTAAACAGCTTTTGCTGTGCAATACCTGCATTGTTTACCAGAATGTCGATACTGCCGAACTGCTCCAGCACTTTTTCTGTCATTTCATTTACCTGTGCAGAGCTTGCAACATCGGCTTTTACCGCCAACACATCAACGTTATAGCTGTCACGTATTGTTTTTGCAAGAGCGAGAGCCTTTTCTTTGCTGTTGTTGTAGTTAAGCACGATGCTGTATCCTTGCTTTGCAAAGGCTATGGCTACGGCACTGCCTATTCCTCGTGATGCTCCCGTAATAATTACTTTTTTCATATTCTCACCATTCATTTAAACTTTTGTACCGCAAAATTATAATGTGCGGTTTTGTCTTAGTATTTTATTTGTTGTTTAATTTCTCCGCAGGCTATCATTTCGCCTGAATTGCCTGACGGCTGTGTTGTAAAATCGTCCGTACTGCTGTGGATTATAATGGTTCTGCCGACTATTTCTTTTACTGTAAATCTGTCTGTCAGAAATGCCGAGAACGCTTTTCCTTCATTTCCAAAAAGCGGCGGCAAATCGCCTTTGTGATGAGGATGCTTTTTGTTGTCGGGGTTGTAGTGCGCCTTAACGTTTGCAAATTCATTTTCGCTGTTGCCGGTACAGCTTTCTTTGCTGTGAATGTGAAAGGCAAATATACTTTCGTATTTGTCTGATTTCGGCAGATTATGAATATCTGCAACTACGAAAACTGAGCATTTTTGCTGATAAAAAAGAACAGTACCGCAAATTTCGTCAAAGCCGTTACCGCCCTTTATAACGGCTCTTGCATCGGGCGTTTTGTGGCGGATAGCGTTTGCAAGGCTTATTGCATTTGACGGTATGGTACTAACGCAATTACTGCCGCAAGAGAAGTCTTTGCGGCAGTTTTCGTTTGATTGTCTGTTCATAAAATCACCCGATGTATTTTATGCCCAAACACAGAAAATGTTAAATTCTGTGCTTAGTCGGGTTAAATGGGTTCGGAAAATATCTGTCTTGCAAGAGATGAGTTTCTGTAGCGCTTATCGTCTGTTACTTCCTTTATAACGCTTATGCAGGGAGGAACAGGTATTTGTGTATCCTCGCTTTGAACCTCCGCCTCCATAATCGCTCTGTCGCTCCAGAAAGGATAAACGTCAATTTCGTACAAAAGACCGCCGTACTCAAAGCAGTGACGCTCCTTGAAAACGGTGCTAAAGCCTTTTTTAGCTGTTTTTAAAAGGCTTTCGTACTCCTTTTCAGAGATTTCCTTTTCTATCTCTATTCTTGTAACAGAGGTTAAATCACCCTTGCAGGTGAGCGTGTATTTGTACTCGCCGTTTATTCCACGTTTTCTTATTCTGCCGGGCAAGCCGTCCTTTTCGTACTCAATGTACGTCTGCGCAATTTCTGTTTTGCTGTATCCCTTCATTTGCTCCATTTGCTTAATGTCGGGGTAGCGTATCAGGTATTTTCTTTCGATTTCTAAAGGGAGAGGGCTTTGCAAAATCTTTCTTCCTTTCTTATCCCTTGTTTGTAAATTCAGTTATAAGTCCTGCAACATACTTCTGAATATTTGTTGCGTCATTGATTTTTACATTGCCGTCACCCGTTACATCGGCAGCGTTCATCTGGGCGTTGTCAAGACTGATAAGAGATGCAAGCTGCATCTGTATCATTGTTGCGTCTTTGATGTTTATTTTGCCGTCGCCGTTAATATCACCGAGAGAAATGTCAATATCATCAAGGTTTGTATCAGACTCATCTTTCTCTATTGTCGGCACTGTTTCAAAAACGGTTGACTCGTGCAAGGGCAGTGTGTCTTTTGTCTGCACTTCAAAAAGCCTTACCGAGTTGTCTGTACTGTTATAGTCAGCCACATAAGAGGTGTAAATTGCGTTGTCAAGCTTTTTTGCAATACCGAAAAACTGCTCGGAATCTGATTTGTTGGTATAAATAACCTGTGAATCCGAATTATCCTGCAAATTCACCCTGTAAAGTCTGTCGGGGGTATTGTAGTACAAATAGCCGTCGGCGAGTACGGTCTGAACATATTTATCAGAAAATAATTTTGTTGTATTGCCCAATCTCCAATTATCTGTTACAGTAGCCAAAACCGTTTCCTGCATATTGTCGGTTGTTCCTTTATAAATAAAGCCGTCCGTATCTGAGTAATACCAATAACCGTCGCTGTAATTAAAGGCGCTTGAAACATTTTTCCAGAAATAATTGTCGAATTTGTCGCTTGTGGCTTTGTAATCGGAAGAATAGCCGACGTGCTTAACAAACCCCTTTTCGGTGTTGTTCTGAATATATTCATCACTCAAAAGGAAATATTTATGGTCTGCTCTGCCGATTTTATCGTAAACAGGGTCGTCCATTGTTAAATCTACATGGTAAAAGCTGTCGCCTATTTTAACGATATTCCACGCATGCTTCATTATGTCGCTTGATACAATATGATTTTCAATTCCGATTCTGTCAAGCAGATATTTGTACGCATATGCATAGCCCTGACAAACAGCCTTGCCGTCACACAATACGCCGTAAGCGTTGTATGAATTGGTGCCGATGGTATCAGCTACGTCATATTCACAGTTTATCGCAATAGCGTCGTGAAGCACAAGCGCTTTTTCGTAATCGGTCATTTCATCATTTACAAGAGAAAGAAACCTTTGTGACGCTTCTTCAAAATCACTGCGAATTTTATTTATTGATTCATTATCTGCTGTGTAGGACACAGTGAGGCTTTTGATTACAGAATAGTTGTGCTTATAGCTGTATGACTTATTTATATAGAAAAACTGAGGGTTTTCATCAATAACCTCTTTGAAAATATAAGAAACTATTGATTTTTCGTTTGTGTTTTCAAAAGGAATGTTTGCTTCTGTCAAGTCAATTTCTGTTTCTAAGTTTTCAATTCCCCTGATTATTGCTTCATATGCCTTTGGGTATTGCTGTGAGTATTCAGCATCTTTCGGAGCTTCTGAAACTTCCTGTGCAGAAACGCCTGCAAAGGAAGTTGCAGATATAAGCAGAAAAGCAAGCAACAGCGCTGCCGCTTTTTTGATATAATAAGCTTTCATAATAACCCTCCTTTTATGAGGAAATTAAAAAATAAACGTGAGTTGCTGTGTTAATAGTTCTATTCAACTATATATTAACTTAATTTTAACAAAATGTCAATGTTATTAACAATATTACTCACAACTCTGACAAAATAATTATGGTATTGGTATAGATTGTATTAAATAAATATGAAATTTATGACTTTGAGTGAAAAGCAAGGAAGTAAATAAAAAGCAAGGGCGGTTATCTGCCGTCCTTGCCTTTAATTGAAAAGAAAACACAAATTATTAGCCGATATCAAAGCCTGTGCCTATACCTGCAATATACTTTTGAATAGCTGTTGCGTCATTTACGTTAACCCTG
>CAMFTQ010000082.1 GCA_945988865.1 uncultured Anaeromassilibacillus sp. | reverse complement strand
CGAGCGTTATATTCGATTACCTTGGGACCGTTTGGTGTAATCATAAGTCCGAAATACAGACAACCCTTGAAAGGTCTGCCCTCTTTGTTCATAGCGTCAATTGTAGGCTCAAATATAGTTTTACGGCAGATTTCTGCGATTTCATCTGTGTAGTACGGATTGGGGCTGATTGTACCCATTCCGCCGGTGTTAAGTCCCTTGTCATTGTCAAAAGCACGTTTGTGATCCTTTGAGCTTACCATCGGCTTTACGCAGTGACCGTCTGTAAAGGCTAAAACAGAAACCTCAGGTCCTGTCAAAAATTCCTCGACAACGATTTTATTTCCCGATGCGCCGAATTTTTTGTCCTCCATAATCGACATAACTGCATTTTTAGCTTCTTCTACTGTCTGACAAATAAGAACACCTTTGCCAAGTGCCAGACCATCAGCCTTTACTACAACGGGCGCCATATTGTTGCTTTCGATGTATTTTATTGCTTCATTAGAATTATCAAAGACCTCATAGGCGGCTGTTGGAATACCGTACTTTTTCATCAGATTTTTTGAGAAAACCTTTGACGCTTCGATAATTGCAGCGTTTGCGTTCGGACCGAAGGCTCTGATGCCCTCTTTCTCGAAAGCGTCAACCGCTCCTGCTGCAAGCGGATCATCAGGCGCTACGAAAACCATATCTATATCGTTTTTCTTTGCAAAAGCTACTAAGCCTTCGGTATCCATTACATTTATGTCAACTGTTTCGGCATCTCTTGATATACCGCCGTTACCGGGGGCGCAGTACAGCTTTTCTACACGTGGACTTTCAAGGATTTTTTTGATAAGTGCGTGTTCTCTGCCGCCTGAGCCTATCATAAGAACGTTCATATTGTTATACTCCCAACTATTTATTTATCAGTGATGGAACAGGCGAATACCTGTAAAGCACATTGTCATATTGTACTTGTTGCAGGTTTCGATTACGTTGTCATCTCTGATTGAGCCACCCGGCTGTGCTATAAACTCAACGCCTGTTCTCTTTGCTCGCTCTATGTTGTCACCGAACGGGAAGAATGCGTCAGAGCCTAACGAAACACCGCTTAATGTTTTGAGCCATTCCTTTTTGTCTTCTCTTGTGAGCGGTTCAGGCTTTGTTTTGAAGAACTGCTGCCATACACCGTCTGCAAGAACGTCCTCGTAATCGTCAGAAATATATACGTCAATAGTGTTATCTCTGTCAGGACGGCGGATATTGTCAACAAAAGGCAGTGACATTACCTTCGGATGCTGTCTTAAGTACCATATGTCTGCCTTGTTGCCTGCAAGACGTGTGCAGTGGATTCTTGACTGCTGACCTGCGCCTACACCTATAGCCTGTCCGTTTTTAGCATAGCAAACGGAGTTTGACTGTGTGTATTTTAGTGTGATAAGGGCGATAAGCAAGTCACGCTTTGCTTCTTCTGTGAAATTCTTGTTGTCTGTTACAATGTTCTGAAGTAGCATTTCTTCGTCAATTTTGAGGTTATTTCTGCCCTGCTCAAATGTAACGCCGAAAACGTCCTTATATTCAACCTCGGCAGGAACATAATTGCTGTCGATTTTTACAACATTGTAAGTACCCTTACGCTTTGTTTTTAATATTTCAAGCGCCTCGTCTGTATAGTCGGGAGCGATAATTCCGTCTGAAACCTCTCTTTGCAAAAGCTTTGCTGTCTGTGCGTCACAGGTATCCGACAGTGCTACCCAGTCGCCGTAGGAGGACATTCTGTCGGCACCTCTTGCCTTAGCGTATGCGCTTGCAATTGGTGAAAGCTCTAAATCATCTACAAAATAAATCTTCTTTTCAACGTCAGTTAGCTCTGTTGCGACTGCCGCACCGGCAGGACTTACGTGCTTGAATGACGCTGCTGACGGTAAGCCTGTTGCAGCCTTTAATTCCTTTACAAGCTGCCAGCTGTTGAAAGCGTCAAGCAGGTTGATGTAGCCGGGCTTGCCGTTTAATACCTCTATCGGCAGGTCGCTTTCGTCCTTCATAAAAATCTTTGACGGCTTCTGATTTGGGTTACAGCCGTATTTTAAAAGTAAATCTTTCAATTTTTTCGCCCCTTTTTATATAGTAGGTATAATCACTTGTTTTTATTTACGATTCTTGAGTCTGTTTTGCCTGTTGCGATGTCAATATATCTTACAAATAACGAAACCTTGTTATCATCGTTTAGTGCGTTCCATACCTTTTCTGTGAATGTATCAATGTCATCATTACCTAAGTTTATGCGCTTTGGCTCGCCCTCGAAGCTTGGCAGAGGATTTCCGTCATTTTTGTATGTGTGAATAAATCTGCCCTCGCCGTTTAACGGGTTTGAATAGGTGAAGGTATATCTAAGACAGCTTTCGGGATTGCCGTCCGCACTTTTTAAAATAGAAATTGCATAGTTCATCTCGCCCTTGTGAACCTTTACAATGCCGGAAATTCTCGGTGTGAAGTTCGGGTCGTCAGGCTCAAACTCACGAGTTCTGAGTGACTGCTCAAACGTCTGCTGTTCGTTCATAAGGTCGTAGATTGTGTCTGTCTGGTCGCCGTTTGTAACGATAGTTTTGTTGCCAAGTACTCGAACAGGTGCGTAAATGATAAGCGACGGGTCAACGAGCTTGCTCTCGTCAAAAGCCTGTGTGCGGATACCGTCATTTTCTTCTACAAAAACACGGTTACGGCTGTTTTCGCTTCTGCCCATAATAAAATATGCTATTACTGCGTTTTTTCCGTCCTCGGATTTACCCAGAACAATACCTCTGCCCGGATATGCGTTTGATTTTAAATCGTTAAAAAGACAAATTTTTTCCACTATATTTTCCTCCTAATCAGCTATTACAGTTGTGTTGTCATCAAGAACCTTTATTTTATCCTCACAGAATAATGATACAGCCTTTGGCAGAATTATCCATTCAGCCTGTTCCATTACTCTTTTCTGTAGTATTTCGGGAGTATCACCGTTTTTGATTTCTACAGCCTTTTGCAGAATGATAGGACCGCCGTCACAGATGTCGTTTACAAAATGGACTGTTGCACCCGTTACCTTAACGCCCTTTTTAAGAGCCTCTTCGTGTACGTGAAGTCCGTAATAACCCTTACCGCAGAATGACGGAATGAGCGCCGGATGAACGTTCATCATCTTGTTTACATACTCGTCTGTCAGCACCTTGTCAAGGATTGTCATAAAGCCGGCATATACAATTAAATCGGCATTTTCTTCCTTAAGCACCTCAAGCAGCTTTTTGCTGTAGGAAACAACATCGGGGTAGTCCTTGCGTGGAATCGCCATAGCTTTTATGTTGTGCTTTTTTGCTCGTTCGAGCGCATATGCGCCATCCTTTGAAGAGATAACACAGGTGATTTTTCCGTTTTTTATCTCTCCTCTTTCCTGTGCGTCAATCAGCGCCTGTAAATTTGTGCCGCCGCCTGACACTAACACTACAATATTTTTTATCATTCAAAAATCACTCCGTCAGAGCCTTTTACAACCTCGCCTAAAATTACAGCCTTTTCGCCGTTTTCGGCTAATACATCTACAGCCTTCTGAGCATCCTCCTTATTAACTGCAACAACCATACCAACACCCATATTAAATGTGTTGAACATATCGTGCTCGGGAATGTTGCCCACCCTCTGTATTACCTTGAAGATAGGCAGAACGGGAACATTGTCTTTAACTATCTTTGCAGAAAGACCGTCTGTGAGCATTCTTGGGATATTCTCGTAGAAGCCGCCGCCTGTGATGTGAGAAACTGCCTTGACCTCAACCTGCTCCATCAAGGCGAGTATTGGCTTAACGTAAATTTTTGTAGGAGTTAAAAGTGTTTCGCCCAACGGCTTATCAAGCTCGGGGTAAGTGTTGTGGATTGAATTTTCATCAATGCCGAATACCTTTCTTACAAGCGAAAAGCCGTTTGAATGAACACCCGATGACGCAATACCGATAAGTGCGTCACCCTCTTTAAGCTTTGAGCCGTCAATCATTTTCGGCTTGTCTGCAATACCTACACAGAAGCCGGCAACATCGTACTCGTCAACAGGGTAAAAGCCGGGCATTTCTGCTGTTTCACCGCCTACAAGCGCACAACCTGACTGAACACAGCCTTCTGCTACGCCTGAAACTATTTCGGCTATTTTTTCGGGGTAGTTCTTGCCTACTGCAAGGTAATCGAGGAAAAACAAAGGCTTTGCACCGCAGCATACAACATCGTTTACACACATAGCAACTGCGTCAATGCCGATAGTATCGTGCTTATCGAGCAAAAATGCAAGCTTTAGCTTTGTGCCTACACCGTCTGTTCCGCTTACGAGTACAGGCTCTGTCATACCTGTTAAATCAGGCTGAAAAAGTCCGCCGAAGCCGCCGATACCTGAAACTACACCGTCAATCTTTGTTCTTGCTACGTGCTTTTTCATAAGCTCTACCGACTTATAGCCTGCCGTAACATCAACACCTGCTGCTTTATAGCTTTCTGAATAGCTGTTCATATAAACACTCCTATGTATTATCTGTCTCTTATACACATCTCCGAGCCCACGAGACGCTACGCTA
>CAMFTQ010000081.1 GCA_945988865.1 uncultured Anaeromassilibacillus sp. | reverse complement strand
AGAGGGCAAGGGTGCTGTCGGCATAAAGATGACAAAAACAAGCGGTGAAAGCACAGCTCTGCCGCAAATCGGAGTATGCGAATGGCTTACCCAGCTTAGTCCCGATAATTTTATTTTCCGCAACAAGGCAGAGTACGGCAAGTGCTTTATTTCGTATAACGGCACAATGACCGACCTTATGGACGACTACAAAAATAAAAATGACACAATAGGCGGAACGTTTGTTATTAAGGCGATAGCCGATACGGGTGAGAGCTTTGTTCAGATAATCGGCGATACAGACCTTGATATAAAGCTGTCGATAAAGGACGTAACGCTTATTCAAAAATATCTGGCTAATATAGAAGAATTGACAAGACTGCAAAAGAAAAATGCCGATTTTAACAAAAATGATAAAATCGACATTACAGACGCTACCGCAATTCAAAGAAGTATAGCAAATTCAATTTAGTATTTTCGATTTATTGCAAATGTTGGGGGTATGAATATATTATAGAGATTACTAAAAGCCTCCCCTGTGTAAGGGGAGGTGTCAAAGCCTTTGGCTTTGACGGAGGGGTTGTGGGTAATGAGCAAAACAGAACTTTCGCACAAAGTCTAAGTAAAAGTGCAAGACAATCCCCTCAGTCGGCGAAGCCGACAGCTCCCCTTGCTAAGGGGAGCCTACATAGAGGAACCCTTCATTTACTAAGAAAATCCAACACATAACACAGCTTTTGAAACACAACCGTCTTTTATTTAATATCCGTCACACTATATCCCTGATTGGTAACTGCAAGTTTCAGCGTTTCATCAGGGATTTCCTTTTGCATTGTTACAACGGCTGTTCCTGTTTTGTGGCTTACCTCTGCCTTTGTCACACCGTCAATCGCTTCAAGTGCGTTTTTTGTGTGCATCTCGCAGTGCATACACATCATACCCTCAATTTTTAATGTTTTTTCCATAGTCTTTTTCTCCTTTTCTGTTTTGATTTTTGAATTGTTTTTATGATTATCCTTTGAATTGTGTATTTTAAACAGGTTCAGACGAAGTGCGTTTGTGACAACGCTGAAGCTTGATAAGCTCATTGCAGCCGCTGCGAACATCGGATTTAGCTGCCAGCCGAGAGCTGCTATAAACACACCTGATGCCAAAGGAATACCGATAATGTTGTAGATAAACGCCCAGAACAGGTTTTCGTGAATGTTTTTAAGTGTTGCTTTGCTAAGACGGATTGCTGTAGGCACATCGCTAAGTGAGCTTTTCATCAGCACCACGTCTGCCGAATCAATCGCTATGTCAGAGCCTGCACCTATTGCGATACCTATATCTGCACTTGTCAGCGCTAAAGCGTCATTTACGCCGTCACCGACCATTATAACCTTGCCCTGTTGCTTTAGTCTTTTGATAACGCTTTCTTTTCCGTCAGGAAGAACTCCTGCTATTACCTCGTCTACACCCGACCTTTTGCCGATTACATTTGCCGTGCGTTCGTTATCGCCTGTCAGCATTACAACACGAATACCCATTTTCTGCATTTCTCTGATTGCCTGAGGACTGTCGTGTTTTATGGTATCTGCTACGGCGATTATACCGCAAAGCTCGTTTTCACAGGCAAAAAATAACGGAGTTTTGCCCTCTTTTGTCAGAGCTTCAAATTTTTCCTTTATATCATCGGTGACAGAAATTTTTTCACTTATAAATTTATAGCTGCCTGCGTATAGTTTTTTACCGTCAAGAGTGGCTGTAATTCCGTTGCCCGGCATTGACTTAAAGCCTTCGACCTCGTCTGATGTGAGTGCGTATTCCTCCGCTTTTTTAGTAATTGCTCGTGCCAAGGGATGCTCGCTCTTTTTTTCAAGCGAATAGGCTGTCTGCAAAAGCTCCGCTTCATTTGATGAGCTTATCGGGATAATATCGGTAACCTCAGGCTTTCCCTGTGTTATTGTTCCTGTTTTGTCGAGGGCGACAATTTTTGCCTTTCCTGTTTCCTCCAAGGCTTCGGCAGTTTTAAAAAGAATCGAGTTTTTCGCACCCATACCGTTGCCGACCATAATTGCAACAGGTGTAGCAAGGCCGAGCGCACAGGGACAGCTTATCACCAATACCGAGATACCCCTTGCAAGTGCAAAGCCAACGGTCTGACCTGTGGCAAGCCATACGATAGTTGTTATTACGGCAATAGCGATAACAACAGGCACAAATACGCCCGACACCTTATCTGCAACCTTTGCAATCGGCGCTTTAGTAGCGGCGACATCGCTTACCATCTGTATAATTTGTGAAAGCGTAGTATCCTCGCCTACTCTTGTCGCTTCACAGCGGACAAAGCCTGACTGATTGAGCGTTCCTGCAAAAACCTTGCTCCCTTCAGACTTATCAACAGGAATACTTTCTCCTGTTAAGGAAGATTCATCTACTGCGCTGTTTCCGTCAATAACCGTTGCGTCAACAGGGATACTCTCGCCCGGACGCACAACAAAAATATCGCCCTTTGCTACCTGTTCGACAGGCACTGTAATTTCCTTACCGTCTTGCAAAAGCGTGGCTGTTTTCGGTGACAGCTTAATAAGACCTTTAAGCGCATTGGTAGTTTTGCCCTTTGAGTATGCTTCAAGCATTTTTCCCAGAGTGATAAGTGCAAGTATCATTCCGGCTGATTCAAAATAAAGCTCGTGCATATACATCATAACTGCGTCTGCGTTGCCCTTTAGCTGTGCGTCTGTCATAGCAAACAGCGCAAACGTACTGTAGCAAAATGCAGCCGCCGAGCCTAACGCAACAAGCGTATCCATATTGGGAGAACGATGCAGCAAGCCTTTAAAACCGCTGATAAAGAATTTCTGATTGATAACCATAATAACAGCTGTCAGAATGAGCTGTAAAAGTCCCATCGTAATATGATTGTTTTCAAAAAACGCAGGAAGCGGAAAGCCCCACATCATATGCCCCATAGAAACATACATAAGAATAATCAAAAAGCCGAGTGACGCAATAAGCCGTTTTTTAAGCAGAGAAATTTCGCTGTCATTTTGCACATCATTTTCAGATAATGACGGCTTTGTACTCTTTTTATTTCCTTTTTTGAGTTCTGCGCTGTAGCCTGCCTTTTTTACCGCTTCTATAATATCCTGCGCATTGGCAGTTCCCTCTACCCCCATAGAATTTGTCAGCAGGCTGACAGAGCAGGAGGTTACTCCCTTAACACTGTTTACCGCCTTTTCTACTCTGGCGGTACAGGCGGCACAGCTCATACCTGTTACTGTATATTGCTCCATAACGTAATTTATAATCTCCTTTATTTCATCAGCTTTTGCAAGGTGGTGAGCAATTCGTCAATCACTTCATCCTTGCCGTCTTTTATATCTCTTACAACACACCCTTTTATATGATTTGCAAGAAGCTCTCTGTTAAACGCATTGACAGCCGCATTTACGGCGGCAGACTGAATTAAGATGTCGGCGCAATAAGCGTCATTTTCAACCATTTTGCGAATACCACGAATCTGACCCTCTATCCTGTTAAGTCGGTGGATAAGCTTTTTTTGCTCATTCTCTGAACGTTTCGTTGTCTTTTTACAGCAGCTGCACTGCTTTTTGTCAGTCATCGCAATTACTTCCTTTCATGTTTTTATCATCATTATTATATACCCATAGGGGGTATATGTCAATATGATTAAGATAATACTTTTAGTTTTTCCTGTTACAGAAAAATTTATCAGCTTTTTCTTAAAAACATTGAAAAAGCTGTCGATAAAACTTATAATATACATAATAAGTATAGAAAATCTTTTTGAATGAAGGTGTCTTATCTTGTATAAAAAAGCAAAAGCAAAGGTCTTTAATATTATCGAGCCGGGCAACGCAATTATCAGCAGGATATTCAATCTGACAATAGTTATACTGATACTTCTGACTTCTGCAACAGTAGTTGCCAACACCTTTGAAATAACGTTTTATTGGAAAATTTTATTCAGCAAAATCGAGCTTGCAGCAATAATTATATTTACGGTTGAATATCTGTTAAGAGTCTGGACTGCTGACCTGCTGTACCCTGAGCTTTCGCCGATAAAAGCAAGGCTTAGATACATTTTTTCTTTTATGGCGCTTATTGATTTATTGGCAATTTTGCCGTTTTATCTGCTATTCTTTGTCAAAATTGATTTGCGGGCATTACGAGCCTTGCGAACTGTAAGACTGCTGAGAATCTTTAAAATCAACAGATATACAACGGCGCTTAAAACTATTGCACAGGTATTCAAAAACAAGGCAAGTCAGATTATTTCTTCAATGCTTGTTGTGGGATTGATTATGATAATCGCATCTGTGCTTATGTATAATATTGAGAATACGGCACAGCCTGATAAATTTGCAAATGCGTTTGATGCTCTGTGGTGGGCAATTGCAACCATTACAACAGTCGGCTACGGTGATGTTTACCCGATAACTGTCGCCGGCAAGCTGCTCGGCATTGTTATTGCGCTTATGGGTATAGGAATGGTGGCTGTTCCGACAGGTATTATTACAGCAGGCTTTTCAGAGGTATTCGACAAGAAAAAATCGGTCAGTGATGAAAAGAAATACTG
>CAMFTQ010000080.1 GCA_945988865.1 uncultured Anaeromassilibacillus sp. | reverse complement strand
GTAAAAACAACCGCCCGAAAAGGCACAGCCAATGGGCGGTTGGAAAATAAATCTTAGCTTACTCTACACTTAGGATAAAGTAATATACAGGCTGACCGCCGTCAACAAGAGTAACGTCAATAGCAGAGCCGAATTTCTCTTGAAGCATATGCAAAGCTTCATTTGCTTCGTCCTGTGAAACGCTGTCGCCGTATATCAGCGTAATAAACGAGGTGTCCTTTTTGACAAGGTTTTTAGCAAGCTTGTAAACAGCCTTTACAGGTGTTTTCTCTGTAATTGTCAGCTTGCCGTTTTCAAGTGCGATTATCTCGCCCTCTTTTATCTTTTTGCCGCCAAACTCGCTGTCACGTGCCGCAAAGGTTACAAGTCCTGTGTCAACAGTTGACAGGCTGTCGCTCATAAGCTGTTTGTTGCTCTCGGCTGACAGGTCGCCGTCAAAGGACAGCATAGCCGTAATGCCCTGCGGGATAGTCTTTGAGGGAATTACAACAACCTGTCTGTCTGTTACAAGTGACGCCGTCTGCTGTGCCGCCATAATTATGTTTTTGTTGTTTGGCAGTACAAAAACCGTCTTTGCCGGTGTAGCCATAACAGCCTCATAAATATCGTCTGTGCTTGGGTTCATACTCTGACCGCCGCTTACAACGTGCAGACAGCCTAAATCCTTGAACAGCTCGCAAAGACCATCTCCTGCCGCTACTGCTACAAAGCCGATTTCATCTGTCGGCTCGCAGGGTGTGAGCTTTTCTTTTTCTGCCTTTGGAGCCGGTTTTCTTCCCTCGTTTTCTTCCTTTGCCTTTTTGTGCTGTTCCTTCATATTTTCGATTTTTACGGTGAGTAGCTGACCGAACTCAAGCGCCTTTGTGAGTGCGTCGCCCGGCTGTTCTGTGTGAACGTGAACCTTGATTATCTCTTCATCGTCAACTACAACTACGCAATCGCCTATAGTTTCAAGGAAAAGTCGAAGGTCGTTTGGTTCTGTTGTTACGCTTTCATCTCTGCCTACTATAAATTCTGTGCAGTAGGTAAAAGTAATATCATCGTCAAATTCTGCGGCGGCACTTCTGAATTCATCGTCAGATAAATCACTTTTTGTATTATTATCCTCTTTAAGCTCAATAATGATGTTATCTGCAAAGTATGACATCATACCCTCAAAAATTTCGCAAAGTCCTTTACCGCCTGCGTCAACTACGCCTGCCTTTTTAAGAACAGGCAAAAGCTCGGGAGTTTGCTCTAATGCTTCCTGTGCGCCCTCGCAAACAGCGTCCCATACATATAAAAGCTCGCTGTTTTCGTCAGCCGCCTTTATTCCCTTTTCATAAGCAACACGTGCTACCGTCAGAATTGTACCCTCAGCAGGCTTTGCTACAGCCTTGTATGCGGCTTCTACGCCTAATCCGAGCGCAACGGCTAAATCTCTGCCGTCTGCGTTATGTCTGCCCTTAAGACCCTTTGCAAACCCTCTGAACAAAAGAGAAAGAATAACACCCGAGTTACCTCTTGCGCCTCTGAGCATTGATGACGCTGTGCATAAGGCAATTTCCTCTGCACTGTCTGTTTCTTTTTTTGCAAGCTCCTTTACGGCTGCGTTTATTGTCATAGACATATTTGTGCCTGTGTCGCCGTCGGGAACAGGGAAAATATTGAGGTCGTTAATCTTATTTTTCTGATTAGTAATATTGTTGGCACCTGAAATAATTGCGTTTTTTAACGCTTCGCCGTTAATCATCATAACACATCCTTGTAATTACAATTGTGTAGTTCTATACAGATACATTATATATTGTAAATGCCGTTATTGCAAGAGATTTCTGATATTTTGTAAAATCTTACTTTACAAATGCTTTACCTTTATCTGATTTCAAGGCGTTCTGCGTCTTTTGTAAGTCCTGTTTTTTCGTCTATATCAAAAATAATGCAGTTCATTTTGCAATCACCTGACGCTAAATCGAAGCGTTGGGGCAGCTTTGTTTTGAATTTATTGATTATTATTTCTTTTTTTACTCCTAAAACAGAATCAACAGTTCCTGTCATTCCCACATCTGTAATATAGCCTGTACCGTTTGGCAAAATCTGTTCGTCTGCCGTCTGCACGTGCGTATGTGTGCCGAACACCGCCGACACTCTGCCGTCAAGGTAAAAGCCCATAGCACGTTTTTCACCTGTTGCCTCTGCGTGAAAATCGACTATTACTATTTTATTTTCGTTTTTAGAAAGTAGCTCGTCAGCTTTTTTAAACGGACAATCAAGTCCGTTATCCATATATGACGTACCCATAAGGTTGATTACCGTCACCTGATTTCTGCCCATATCAACACAGCACATTCCCGCCCCGGGCGTGGTACCCTCGGGGAAGTTTGCAGGTCGGATAATATACGGCTCTCTGTCTAAGGTGTCAAAAAACTCCTTTCTTCTGAAGGCGTGGTTGCCAAGCGTTATTACGTCAACTCCGCTTGAAAACAGATACTCTGCCGACGATGGAGTTATTCCGTTGCCGTCAGATGAATTTTCGCCGTTGCAGATAACAAGGTCTATTGCTTTTATTCTTTTAAGCGACGGCAGATTACTGCGTAAAAATTCACAGCCTATGCCGCCGACAACATCGCCGATACACAAAATTCTCATACGGGTGCATTTCTCCTTATTTTTTCTTTTTTATAGTATATCATATTTTTTGTTATAATAAAAGCGTTTTATGATGTTTGCAGCTTTTCTGTTTTTGCTATATCCTCCTCAAAAACGTAGCTTACGTTATATTGTGTTTCATTTTTAGCTTTACTCTCTGTTATTTTCCTCTGAAGAACTAAAGCGTCTGACCTTGTGAACACTTCGTAGAGTGCTATCTGATTTTCGAGTGCTTTTTTAATACACTTATCAGACAGCTTTGTTTTTTCTGTTTTCAAGTCTGCACAGACTTCCTGTGTATAGCCTATAGGTAAAAATACATCGTTTAGCTTTAATGCGTAATTCTGAAAATCAATGGCTGTGCTGTAGGGTGATTTAAGCGTCAGACTGCAAGGGAAGGATAAAAAGAAAAAGTCAGCTTTACCTTGCTTTTTTATGCCGCTTTTTTCATCAACCGTAGTAATCTTTACGTCTGATTTTTGTGAAAAGGTCTTATTTTCAAACGTCTTTGCAAGTATTTCAGCTTTGCTGTGCAAAAGCGTGTAGCCACCTGTTTTATTTTCGGCTACTGCGCTGACAAGAAGCTGTCCCTTTGCGGCGGCAAAGCCTTTCTTAACCTTTGACACTCCGTTCACGCATTTTACAGATGTAATCACTCCGTCCTTTTTAGCTACAATGTTGCAGGGGTATGAGTTATCCTCAATTTTCGGCTTTTCGGCTTTTTCCTTTATTTCCACATTGACGTTGCAGCCGTCTAAATTTATCGACATCCAGCGGATAGAATCGATTTCAAGCAAGGTGCTGCGCTGTATTCTGTCGATGTTCAGGCTGTTGGCGTTCACTCCTTTGTAAAGGCCGTTCTTCTCAAGCACACTCATAATGTATGTACGGCTTATGTTTTCTGCTCCGTTTATCTGTATATTCCACACAAACTGAGAAAGAAAAGAAGCAATCAAAATAAAAAGCACAAGTCCTGCCACAAGTCCTGTGCGTGATCTGTATTTTTGAATTACAAACGGCAATCCGTGCTTTTTTATAATTTTAGTTTTCATATGCGATTTTCTCGCAAATGCTCTTATATTTCTGTAGTCCGACACAGACATACTGCCTGTCAGAATATTATTTTTGCACATCATATTATTTATGTAAATTCCGTTTTGCACAGTAATATTTATAAAGCGTTCGGGGTATTTGCCCTCGCCCTTGATGTCAACATATCCCCTTATAAAGCGTAAAATATTTATAAGCATAATTCGTACCCTTTCAAAGCTATTATCAGCTGTCAAATTCGATAGCCGTAATATAACCCTCTATAACAAGGCAGGTAGGCGACAGGCTTTTAAGACTTAACCCTCTGCCTTTTAGGCAAATAATAATTCCTGACGTATTTATTCTGATTAAGAACTCATCATAAGACAATACTCCCTTGCAACCCTCAATTCTTATCTCTCTGTTGCCGAAAAGCTCTAAGTAAGGCATATCAAGAAAATATTTTGAAAGCTTTGATTTTTCTGACTTTTTCTTTGAAAATTTATTCTCATTCACACAAATCACCGTTTAATAAATTTATACAGTTTATGCTCTGATTATAAAATAAATTCTAAAATGCCCTCATATATATTAGCGGTGGTGATATGATAAGGTTAAAAATAAGCAGAAATATTATCTCTGACGCTTTGTGCGTTACAGTCTGTGTTTTGTTGTTTATCACAGCCGTCCTATTCTCACAACAATGTGAAAACGGTGCGTTCAAAGGTGTTGAGTATTGCTTAAAAATACTTGTTCCCTCGCTTTTTCCCTTTATGGTGCTGTCGTCCTTTCTTGTAAACAGCAAAAGCTTACAGATTATCAGGCAGAAAACAGTATTTATATCAAGACTTTTTCCGAATGTATCGCCCGATATTGTACCGGTGCTTATTCTGTGTCTTACGGGCGGTTATCCTGTGGGAGCAAGAATTATCAGCTCTCTGTATGAAAGCGGTGA
>CAMFTQ010000079.1 GCA_945988865.1 uncultured Anaeromassilibacillus sp. | reverse complement strand
TGTAATAAAGGATATAAAGCTTACAAATTCCGACAATTCAGAAATGATAAAGTCACAGCGGATATTTGAAGCATTTGAAATCGGCAAAGAAATCTCAAAAGAAGAGGCACAGCACATTCTGCCGTCAAGAGATGACTTTGCATTTGTTTACAGATACATAAAAACTAACGGGAACTACAGCGGAACTCTTGACAATTTCGTTTGCAGGCTTAATAATAATATAAATTACGGCAAATTAAGGGTAATCATAAATGTTATGAACGAGCTTAATTTAGCACAAATACATACAAACACAGTTTTTTACAGAATTTCACTTTCACAGGTTTCGGGCAAAGCCGACCTTGAAAGCTCAACAATTATCAAAAAGCTAAAGGGGATATGCGTAAATGGCTGATTATTCAAATGTTGCTCACTATCAGGACTACGAACAGCTTGTAGAGCTTCTGCAAAGAAGCGGCGGCAGCTTTGATATGGAAAAAATCGAAAGAGCCTACAAACTTGCGCTTGACGCTCACGGCGACCAGCGCAGAGTATCGGGCGTGCCGTATATCCTGCACCCAACGTCTGTAGCCTGCATTCTTGTTGAGCTTGGTATGGATACCGACTCAATAGTCGCCGCACTTTTGCACGATGTTGTAGAGGACACACCTGTTGAAATTGACCGCATTGTAAAGGAATTCGGCAAGGATGTAGCGTTGCTTATTGACGGTGTAACAAAGCTATCCAAAATTCCATACTCAAACAGAGAGGAACAGCAGGCAGAAAATTTAAGAAAAATGCTGATGGCGATGTCAAAGGATGTGCGTGTAATCATCATAAAGCTTGCCGACAGACTTCACAATATGCGTACAATCGAGTGTATGAAGGAGCAAAAGCGACGTGACAAGGCACTCGAAAATATGGAAATCTACGCTCCTATTGCGCACCGTTTAGGTATCAAGGCTGTTAAAGATGAGCTTGAGGATTTGTCGCTTCGTTATCTTGACCCTATCGGCTATGAAGAAATCGAGTCAACGCTTGCACTTACATCACAGGGACGTGATAAGTATATCGAGGGACTTAGAGAACGTATTTTAGAGAGGACAAAGGATATTATACCAAACGTCTTTATCAGCGGCAGAGTAAAAAGCATCAACAGTATTTACAGAAAAACATATATGCAGGGCAAAACGATTGACCAGATTTATGATATTTTCGCACTGCGTGTAATAGTAGATTCCGTCAACGACTGCTACAACGTTTTAGGTGTTATTCACGATATTTTCAAACCCCTGCCGAACCGCTTCAAGGATTATATCTCTATGCCAAAGCCTAATATGTACCAGTCGCTTCATACTACAGTCTTTGACAAAGAGGGCATACCGTTTGAGGTTCAGATACGCACGTGGCAGATGCACTACACAGCAGAATACGGTATCGCCGCTCACTGGAAGTATAAGCTCGGCATCGACAAAACCGGCAAAGGCTCTATGGAAGAAAACCTAAAATCCATAAAGCAGATGATAGAAAATCAGCTTGAGGCAGACGATTCTACCGATATTGTAAAAAATATCAAAAACGATTTTACCTCCGAGGAGGTATTTGTTTTCACACCAAAGGGCGATTTGATAAGCTTGCCCTTAGGCTCAACCGTTATAGATATGGCTTATGCAATTCACTCGGCTGTCGGCAACAGAATGATTGGCGCTAAGGTTGACGGCAGAATTGTACCTATCGACTACAAGGTAAACAACGGTGAAATTATTGAAATCCTCACGCAGAAGGAGGGGCAGGGTCCTCGCCGTGACTGGCTGAAAATTGTAAAAACATCAGAGGCACGTTCAAAAATCCGCAGCTGGTTCAAAAAGGAAAAGCGAGAGGAAAACATTGTCGAGGGTAAAGCGGAGCTTGACCGTGAGCTTAAACGTATCGGCATACACCTTTCTGATTCAGAGCTTGCAGAATTTTTTGCACCGCTTATTGCAAAAAGGCATTTCAACGATATGGAGGACTTTTACGCTTCTATCGGCTACGGCGGAACACAGCTTTGGAAGATGCTCCCACGCATAAAAGAGGAGTATCAGAAAAAGTACGAGGTAAAGGCAGATCAGCCGCCTGCAGTAACCGAAAGAGGGCAAAAGAAAAAGAAAAAGTCAGTTTCGGGCGTTATAGTCGAAGGACTTGACGATTGTCTGATTAAGTTTTCAGGCTGCTGCAGTCCTCTGCCCGGTGACGATATTATAGGCTTTATCACAAGAGGCTACGGTGTGTCTATCCATAAACGAACCTGCACAAACGTACCGCAGGATATAAGCAAATGCGAATGTCCCGAGCGTTGGGTAAATGCCTATTGGGAATCAGATGTTAAAGATTCATTCAGATGTACGCTTGAAGTACTTGCCTACGACCGCACGGGCTTTCTTGCCGATGTTACAATTCTTCTGTCAAGTATGCACATCTTTATCCATTCGCTCAATTCACGTGAGACAGGCGATGGCAAGGCTATAATTACCTGCACAATAGACATCAACGGACTTGACCATTTAAAGGGCATTATGGCAAAGCTTAGCAACATAGGCGGTATTATTTCAATTTCAAGAAAATAAAGGTTAATAATTATGAAAGCAGTTTTACAGCGTGTAAGCCACGCAAGGGTAACGGTTGACAATGAAATAAAGGGAGAAATTCAGCAGGGCTTTCTTATCCTTTTAGGAGCAGAAGAGGGCGACAGCGAAAAGGACGCAGACGTGTTAGCAGATAAAATCTCAGTCCTCAGAATATTTACAGATGAAAACGACAAAATGAATTTATCGCTTAGTGATGTAAACGGCTCTGTTCTTGTTATTTCAAACTTTACACTCTGTGCAGATTGCAGAAAGGGCAGACGGCCTAACTTTATAAACGCCGCAAAGCCTGACTACGCAAAACACCTTTATGAATATTTCTGTCAAAGAATTAAAGCTAATAATATAGAAAATGTGCAGACAGGTGTATTCGGCGCAGATATGAAGGTGGAGCTTTTAAATGACGGCCCCGTTACAATCGAGCTTAATTCAAAAGATTTGATAAAGTAAACCTTGAAAGGATCTTAAAAATGCTTCAGATAAAATCCTACGTTGTCACAGAAATAGGCACAAACAGCTTTTTGCTGTGCGACAATAAAACAAAAGAAACGGCTATAGTTGACCCCGGTGACATATCAGAGCAAATGCTTTCTGATATAGCAGAAATCGGCGGAAAGGTTAAATATATTCTTCTCACGCACGGCCACTTCGACCATATCGGCAAGGCAAAACAGCTTGCAGATAAATTCGGTGCAAAAATCGTTATAGGTAAGTCTGAAAAGGATTTTTGTAGTGATTCACAGCTTAACCTCTCATACAAGATTGGCAGAGAAGAAATAAAGCCATTCACACCGGATATTCTGCTTGATGATTCAGACACCGTTATGCTGGGAGAAACCGAGATTACCTTTATCCACACGCCGGGACACACAATCGGCGGCGGCTGTTATATTTTTGACAATTCAATTCTGACAGGCGACACGCTCTTTTGCGGCAGTATAGGCAGAACAGATCTGCCAACCTCCGACACAGTTTCAATGATGAAATCTGTTCAGAGGCTAAAGTCACTCACAAAAAATTATGACGTCTATCCCGGACATGGCAGCTTTTCAACACTCTTTAAAGAAAAAATGACAAATCCGTATATGTCAATGGATATTTATCAGTCATAATAATTTAAATCAAAGGAAATTGTATGAATTTATATATAAACAACCACAGCTTTCACTACGAGCTTGAAAATTTAACAAGAGTATTTTTCCCGAACGAGAAAATCACCGTAATAAATACGCAGGAAAAAGCCTTCAAAGCTCCGTATATTTATACAGAGAAAAACGAAAATATCTTAGTGACAGTCTGTATAAACGATTACAACAAAACGCTTGACTGTCAAAAATCAGATAATGACGGCAAAAACGAGCTTTTTATGGCTCAGCTTCTGTATAAGCTTTTGTCTGATTTCAGCGGTATTTCAGAGCCTTGGGGAATACTCACAGGTGTTCGCCCGATAAAGCTATTACGCAGACTTATTGAAAGTGACGGCGCAGAGAAAGCCGAAAAATATTTCAGAGAACAGCTTTTTGTCAGCGATAAAAAAATCGCCTTAGCTCAAAAAACAGAAAAAATCGAAAAGAGTATAATTTCTCTTTCAACAGAAAAATCGTTCAGCCTTTACATCTCAATACCGTTTTGTCCGACACGTTGCAGCTATTGCTCTTTTGTTTCGCAGTCTGTAGAAAAGGCAAAGCACCTTATGCAGCCATACACAGAGCTTTTGTGCAAAGAATTGCGATACACAGCGCAGATTGCAAACGAGCTGGGACTTAGGCTTGAAACTGTCTATATGGGTGGCGGAACACCGACAGCGATAACGGCACAACAGCTTGATATGATTTTGTCTGTTGTAAATGAATGTTTTGATCTTTCTGCCTGTCGTGAATTTACGGTAGAGGCAGGCAGACCCGACACGATAACAGAAGAAAAGCTAAGAGTAATTCTTAATAATAACGCAGACAGAATAAGCATAAATCCGCAGACGCTAAATGACGATGTGCTTAGAACTATCGGCAGACAGCATACAGCAC